>CALRXZ020000023.1:0-37659 GCA_943372255.1 Chitinophaga pinensis | reverse complement strand
CGATAGTGATTTATTAGAAGAGCGTACCACCAAGTATTTCAAAGACGTACATGATCATATTATACAAGCAACGGATTTGTCTGAGAACTATCGAGACATGATGATCAACTTACAGGACCTCTACTTGAGTAATGTAAACTTGAAGATGAATGAAGTGATGAAAGTAATGGCTATTGTAACCTGTTTGCTAGCACCTGCTACTGTGATTGGGGGTATTTTTGGAATGAACTTTGACCGTATTCCTACTTTGCACAATCAATATGGATTTTTTATAGCGGTAACTTTTATGATACTGATACCCGGCTATATGCTATATACCTTTAAGAAACGGGGTTGGTTCTAAGACTATTTGTCTTTGCTGGTGTATTTAGCAATAATGCTAAATAAGTCTCTAGGATTGAAAGGCTTGGTGATACAATCATTCATTCCAAACTCGGTTGCCCTTCCTTGAATATCAATAGTAATTGAAGCTGTAAGTGCTATTACTGGTGTTTCTTGGTCAAATTCTCTGATAGCTTTGGTTGCAGTATATCCATCCATGACAGGCATTTGTAAATCCATTAGGATAATATCAAATTTAGAAGCCTTGGCTTTTTCAACAGCAATTTGTCCATTGCCAGCAATCTCAACTTTGGCATTCCAATTCTGCAACATTTTCTCAGCCACCATAATATTAAACTCCACGTCTTCTACCAATAAAATTTGTAAACCCTTCAAATCTGGTGCATCGGTATGTATGGCCTTGTTTTCTTCTTGGGCAACAGTGTCACTTTTCTTGAAGCAGAGTGAAAAATAGAATTTGGATCCTTTTTCGGCCTCACTTTCTAAGTAGATATCACTATTCTGTAATTTCAACAAGAGTTTGATAATGGTTAGTCCTAATCCGGATCCACCATATTCTCTGGTAATATTATTGTTGGCTTGAGTAAAACGGTCAAATATGAGTTCCTGTTTTTCAGGAGGAATACCAATACCTGTGTCAATGATAGCAAAGTCTACATAAACACATTCTTCTGCAATTCTATTCAACAATACTTCAATAGTAATAGTCCCTTTCTTGGTGAACTTGATGGCATTTGAGATTAGGTTATTGAGTACCTGCCCCAAACGAATATCGTCTCCAATAATAAAGTCTGGAATATCTTCATCAAACATCAAACGCAGGTTATTGCCACGTTCTTCTGCACGCAAACGATGCGCCGCACGCAGGTTTTTGACAAATTGCTTGAGGTTAATATCTCTTTCTGCCAGGATAATTTTTCCTTCTTCTAACTTGCCATAATCCAATACGTCATTGATTAAGCTCAAAAGGTTTTCAGAAGAAATCTTCATCACATTCAAGAGTTCTTTCTGAGAAGGAAGTGGATCTTGATAGTGCAACAAGTTATTGGTTCCAATAATGGCGTTCAAAGGGGTCCTGATTTCATGACTCATGATAGACAGAAACTCACTCTTGGCCAAAGAAGCTTTTTCAGCTGTTTCCTTTGCCAAAATCAAGTCTGCTTCCATTTGTTTGGATCTAGCAATCTGTTCTTCCAAGAATGAGATTATGCTAATCAAGTCTTCATCCTTATCATCAAAACTGAATGACCTAGATGGGTCTAATGATCTGATGGCTTCTTTTAATTTGAGAATAGAAGCTTTTCTAATATCGTTTTGTGCTTGAAGGTCTGAGTTTACTTTTTGGTATTCTCTTTCACTAATATCAAAAGCATGATCCGCCAATCGTTTATCTCTATCAAAAGCCTGATAACTACTACTGATGGTATTCAGCAATTCCTGCATCACAGCATCTACCTGATAGTTTTCAGGGAGTAATTTGCGGATTTGTTTTTCTAGAATGCTGTGGTATCCCATAATTGGATGATGGTTCGAAGATATGATTATTTCTTATTGCTCAGAAAATGTAGTGATGGTCATTGTTTGATTGTGTAACTCACATTTAAAATTGGTATTAAAAGGAGAAATCTCACCATATGAGTAGAAACCAGTAATACAAGTATCTGCACCAAAAATTTGCTTTGCTGCAACTACCTCATCTTCAGTGCGTTCTTGCAGAATCAATTTTCTACCAACACAGCTAATTAAAATGGCTAAGTCCGGTGATTTGCTGGTCTGGAATGATTTTTCAGCCGCAGTAGAGGAAGCTTTGATTAACTTTTCAAAATTGGCTTTCATAAATCGCACTTTAGAACCTTCGGGTAGATTGCCCGCAAATGTCATGGTCTTATTGGCATTATCTACATTCAAGATGGTTCTTACCAAGGTTTGCTCCGATCCTTCTAACTTCAAAGAAAGAGGGAATAAAAGTGCAGAACCAGGTAATTCATCTGCATATGTGCCTAAATATTCTTTGTATAAATCAAGCGCGGAAGCGCCATCAATTTCAAATAGTACGTTTTTGTCTGACTTGGTAATCACACGTTCTTTACCAAACTCATCCCATCCCCCTAGGGAACTATGACCAATTTGTACATTTTTGCCATAAAAACCCACGGCCACAATAATACCTTCAGCTGCTGGTTCATTCAATCCTACCAAGGTTTTGGAAAATCTAGCTGCATCGCCAGCCAATCCACCCGTAATAGGAATCTCTTTTTCATTATCCTGATTTAATCCGCTAACTAATTCGCTACCATTGATTTGTGTGCCATCAGACAGGATAAACAAACCAGCCAAATCAGGTTCATTTAAGCTTTTGTACAAGAACTTGCCTGTTTCAAAACTATTGGCCTGTTCGCTAAAAGAGGTTTTAATGGCCTTAACCTTGGTTTTTTCAAATTGCATGGCCGTTACAATGACAGAATCATCAAAAACTTCTTCATTAATAATTTCTCCGGCAGTGGAACTGGAAACAATTTGTGCATTGGGGTATTGAGACGCTACGTATTCAAAAATCTCTGGCTTTTCTAGCATTTCTCTAGAACCAAATAAAGTAACCAATTGGGCTTCCTTGGCAGAAAATCCAGAACTAGCATGTTTGGTTTTCCATTCATTGTGTACAAAATGCAGCTGTTGTGTTTGCATAGTTGAGGCTTAAGTTTGTCAAGTATATAAATATAAAAAGGAATTTGTTGAAAGGCGTAATATTTTTTTGATATGTTTCTTTTGAATGCCCCCAGTTCCATGAATTCCAATTTTATTCCAAAGGCTTTCTGTAATTTCAAAACAGTAATGCTTGCCCATGAAACAGCATCTATCTGAGAAAACCCATTTCAATTAAAATAAAAAGATGCAGATTAAAACCATTCTATTCTGTTTGTTCCTTTCACTTGGAGCAATAGCACAGCAATCAGCACCCGTTTCCTTTTGGTTAACTACTGCAGATCAGTCTGCGCTTTTGCAAGAGGGGAAAGCAAATTGGCAAATGGGTCCCGCTAATCAGTCAATGCCCATTATTAGTATTGATGAACAACAACGCTTTCAAACCATTGACGGTTTTGGGTATACCCTTACAGGAGGTTCTGCTCAGCTACTCTACCAATTACCCAAAGAACAACGCCAATCATTGTTACGAGAATTATTTAGCTCCAAAGGCAATGGTATTGGCATTAGTTATTTAAGAATTAGTGTGGGAGCATCAGACCTAGACGCTACTGTATTTACCTATGATGATCCTCCCAAGGGTGAAATGGATTTTGCACTCAAGCATTTTAGTTTGGGCCAAAATTTAAAAGACTTGATTCCCGTGTTGCAAGAAATTATGGCCATTCAACCCAAGATTAAAATCTTGGCAACACCATGGACGGCACCTGTTTGGATGAAATCAAATGCCAATTCTATTGGAGGAAAATTGAAACCGGATTGTTACCAAGTCTATGCACAATACTTGGTCAAATATATACAAGCTATGAAAGCTAAGGGTATTGTGGTTGATGCCATTACACCACAGAATGAACCACTGAATCCCAAGAACAATCCTAGTTTGGATATGCAAGCAGAAGAGCAAGCAAATTTTATTGCCAATCACCTGGGTCCCGCATTTCAAAAAGCGGCTATCAAAACAAAGATTGTACTCTACGATCACAATTGTGATAGACCAGATTATCCAATAAGCATATTAAACAATGCTAAGGCCAAAGCTTTTATTAATGGCTCTGCTTTTCATTTGTATGGTGGTGATATTAAAGCCCTTTCTGCTGTTCATGATGCACACCCAGACAAGGAACTTTATTTTACGGAACAATGGGTAGGTGGTCCCAGTAATTTTGCAGGAGATTTTGGTTGGCATATCAAAAATGTAGTCATTGGTTCTATGCGCAACTGGAGTAAAAATGCACTAGAATGGAACCTGGCTGCGGATGCCCAATACCAACCCCATACTCCAGGTGGATGTACCAATTGTTTGGGCGCATTAACCATTCAACAAAACACTGTTTCTAGGAATGTGGCTTATTATATTATAGGTCAGGCTTCCAAATTTGTTCCTGTTGGTTCTGTTAGAATTGCCAGCAATCTTCCAACTGATTTACCCAATGTAGCTTTTAAAAGACCTGATGGGAAAAAGGTTTTGTTGGTTTTCAACGATGGCAAACAAGAACAATCCTTTGTCATTAGTAGCAATGGAAAAATGATTGCAGCCAAATTACCCGCTGGTGCTGCAGCTACATATGTTTGGTAACTGCCTAGATTTTGGAGCTCCAATTGATTCAATGAGATCCTGCCATTTTTAATAATCTTTAACCACGCAAGTGATAAGCTTTTGGTTGAGTAAATACGCGCAAACCTGCGTGAGACAATGTGCTGCCAAAGCCACTGTTTTTTCTACCACTCCATGGAAGAGATGCGCTTACGCGATCACAGCAATTCCAATAAACAGTTCCAGCATTTAAGGAAGACTGAATATTTAAAGCCCTTTCTTGGTCATTGCAGTAAACGGCTGCTGTTAAACCATACTGGGTATCATTCATTAAGTGAATAGCTTCTGCATCTGAACTCACTTTCATGATGCCAATAATGGGTCCAAAAGATTCTTCACGCATCAGATCCATGCCATGGGTTACATGGGTAATAACGGTAGGTTCAAAATAATAACCCTTTCTGTTTATTTGCTTTCCCCCACAAAGAACTGTGGCACCTTTGGCAATGGCATCTGCTACTTGTGCTGCAAGAAAAGCGGGTTGGTCTCTTCTAGTAAGTGCACCAATATAAGTGCCTGCTAATTCCGGATCTCCCACCTGATAAGATTGTACTTCTTTTACAAAAGCAGCTACATACTCATTGTATACAGCTTCGTGTACATAGATTCTTTCTACGGAGCAACAGCTTTGTCCATTATTGTAAAAAGCACCATCGGCAGTGCCTACAGCAACAGCTGCAATATCTGTAATATCATCAGTTACATACAAGGGATCTTTACCTCCCAATTCTAAACCACAGGGTTTCATTTTAGTAGCAACGCGCTCATAAATGTATTTGCCTGTTTTGTAAGAACCCGTAAAGAAATAGCCATCCAAGTCTGCGTCTAATAAGATTTCTCCTACCTGTCTATCGCCAATGGCAATTTGAAAAACGTCTTCTGGAATGCCGGCTGCATACAAGTATTTTTGAATTTGCATCCCCGATAAACTGGCCAGTTCAGAAGGTTTGTACAGGACAGCATTGCCTGCAAGCAAGGCAGATACAAAAACATTGGTGCCCACCAAATAAGGATAATTCCAAGCAGAGATATTGCAGACAACACCAAGGGGTTCATATACAATTTTCTCTTTGGTACCACCTTCCGTAACCATCCATTCTTCTGATAAATATTTACTGGCATTGCTAGTTAACCAAGCAATTCTGGCACAAGCACCATTTACTTCATTACGCGCTTGCTGCAAGGGTTTGCCAACTTCCATACTCAAGATTTCTGCACAGGCTTCTAAGTGCTGTTGTAAAAAAGCAGAAAATCTTTCTAGTGCATCAACCCTATCTGATAGAGGTGTCTGTGCCCAGATTTTTTGTCCTTTTTTAAGTTGTAGAATTTTATCTGCAATACTGGAAGCTGTATCAGGACTAAGGGTTGTAATCAGTGTCTCTGTGGCTGGATTAATGATGTTCATGCTGGTATTTTTTTGCTGCTGACAAAAACCATTCAAGGATTTTTTGAGAGAGCGGTTCGGTTTCTTTGTTGGTCATTCTTTCTGGATGCCATTGCACACATACAAGGGGGCTATGTGCAGCAGGGTCTTTCCATTCTAAGGATTCTATAATGCCTTCTTCCTTTGAAAAGGCAATAGCTTTTAAACTTGGGGCAGGTTCTAAAACGGCTTGGTGGTGTGCACTATTAATGGTGCCCACGCTGCATCCAGTAATAGTTGCTAATTGTGATGTTGGGTCAAGTACTACTTGGTGAACATGGTCCACCCCATTCATGGCCCGATGATTGGGTTTGCCAGCGCTTTCAATATCTAACACCAATTTTCCACCAAGACTAATATTGATTAATTGCAAGCCTCGGCAAATACCAAGTACCGGTATTTTTGCTTTGAGTGCTGCAGTTAAAAGACCCATTTCAAATTGGTCTCGTTGGCTATTGAAAGCAGCAGGTTGTAAAGGATATTCCTTTGTTTCAGCCGCATGAAATTGGGTGTCAATATCAACACCACCGCTGAGCAAAAGACCATGACAAAACTCCAGGTCTGCTGCATTATTTTTTTTCCAATCAAGTTCCACAATTTCATAAGCCTCTCCCCCAGACTTAATCCATGCTGGATAATTGGGATACTTGGCTTCTGTAATGGTAATACCTATTTTAATCATCTTATGCTATACTTGAAAATTGAAAGCTTTTGAAAACTTGTAGAACAAACTAATGCATTACAAAGCGGCTAGGTACAGGTTTCTAAAATCTTCCAGACTCACAGGCTTGGGATTATTGGGGTGCGCAAAATCGGCCAAAGCCAGTTTTGACAATTCCTCTATATGTTCTGCTTTCACGCCAATGCCACTCAGATTTTCTGGGATTCCTAATTTTTGATTCAATTCTTTTAACCAAGTTACTACCGCTTCACCAGTATGATTTTCCAGTCCTATGGCCTGGGCCATTCTTGCAAATCGGTCTTCAAATCCTGCAATATTAAAGGCCATTCCATAAGGAAGATTAACAGCGTTTGCTAGTCCATGATGGGTATCTAACAAACTAGACAAAGGATGCGCCAATGAATGCACTACTCCCAATCCTTTTTGAAAAGCAATAGCACCCATCATGGAAGCCAATAACATATTGGAACGTGATTCCAAGTCTGGGGCTTTAACCGCTTTTTCAATAGAACCAGCTATTAAACGAATCCCTTCCAAGGCAATGCCATCGCAGAGCGGATGATAATTCTTTGCTAAGAAAGCTTCCATATTATGGGTCAGTGCATCCATGCCCGTTGCTGCTGTAATAAATGCGGGTAGTTCCATGGTTAACAAAGGATCAGCAAATACTATTTTTGCCAAGAGCTTTGGTGAAAACAGGATCTTTTTTTGATGGGTCTCATCATCCGCAATTATCGCTGAACGTCCTACTTCACTTCCTGTTCCAGCTGTGGTAGGGATGGTGATAAAATGTGGGACTTCATTGGTTACGTATACGTCTCCGCCAATTAAATCATCGTATTTAAATAAGTCTTCTCTGTGATTAATGCGCAAGAGTATGGCGCGAGCCACGTCAATAGCTGCACCGCCTCCAATGCCAATAATACAATCACAACCCGCAGCGTCATAAGCTTCTGTTCCCAGATAGACGTCACTCTTGACTGGGTTCTTGTGAATATTATGAAATACGGTTGGGATAAATCCTGCTGCTTCAAGATTGGCCACCAAGGTTTTGAAAAATCCAAGGGTGGCAATAGTTGGATCAGTAGCAATTAGTGGTTTGCTCAAACGTTGTTTCTCTAAATAAGCCGGAAGTTCGGATACTACTCCTGCACCAAATCGGATGGTGGTGGGGAAATTAAATTGCGCAATAGACATGTTCAAAGTTATGTTTCAAATTAAATGATTTCAAAATAGCGTTTGGTTTCCCAGTCGGTAACCACTTTGGCAAACTGGCGTAATTCCCAGTCACGGGTCTCAGTGAAATGTTGTACAAATGTTTCACCAAATAAAGCTTTGGCAATACTGGATTCCTTCATTGCTTGGTTGGCGCTTTCTAAACTTTTAGGTAGTCTACCATGGCTTTCATCGCGATAGCCATTGCCCTTGGTTGCTGCTTGCAAAGGCAATTTATTTTCTATGCCGTATAAACCCGCAGCCAGACAAGCGGCCATAGCCAAATAAGGATTGGTATCACTACCCACAACCCTTGTTTCTAAACGGCAAGATTTTGCTCCCCCAGTTAATGCCCTTAGGGCCACGGTTCTATTATCTAATCCCCAGGTCAAAGTGGTTGGTGCCCATGCGCCTTCTACCAATCTTTTATAAGAATTGATGGTGGGTGCCACCATGGGTAAGATCTCTGGTAAGCAATGCAATTGCCCAGCCAGATAATGCTGCATGGTCTCACTCATTTGATGCGGATCTGTTTCACTATGAAATACATTAACTCCCTCTTTCCAAAGTGATTGATGTACGTGTCCGCTGCATCCCGGTAAGTTTTCATTCACCTTGGCCATAAAGGTGGCCAAAATGCCCAATGGGTATCCTATTTCTTTGACCGATGTTTTAAACAAGATGGCCCTGTCTGCCGCACCCAAGATTTCTCCATACGTTATAGCTGCTTCATACACTCCTGGTCCTGTTTCTGTATGCAATCCTTCTAAAGGAATATCAAATGCTTTGAGTTGGTCAAATAGGGCTGCAAAAAAATCATTTCTTTCACTACTTCTCAAAATGGAATATCCAAACATACCCGGTGTTAGGGGTGTTAGGTTTCTACCATCTTTGGCTGCAAAACTTTGAGGGGTTTCTTGAAAATTAAACCATTCAAATTCTTGCGAAAACTGTGCGGAATATCCCATGTTAGCGGCGCGCGCTATCAGTTTTTGCAACAACTGTCTGGGGCAGATGGCCAATGGGTTGCCTGCTGCATCTATAAATTCGCCTAGAAAAAAGGGTGTTCCATTTTCCCAAGGAATTTTTCTAAAACTGTTTAAGTCTATTTGCACTTTGGCGTCTGGATAGCCACTATGCCATCCGGTATAAGTTCCATTGTCATAAGCCACATCGGCCAGATCCCATCCAAAAATCACATCACAAAAACCCAAGTGAGATTGGGCCACGGACAAGAATTTTTCACTAGAAATATATTTGCCGCGTAACACCCCATCTATATCGGCCACGGCTATTTTAACCCTACCTGATGGATGGTTACGAACATACTCAAATATTGCTTGGTTGCTCATGCTTCAAAAATTTAAAAACAAGAAAAAAGAAAGCAAGGATGCCAAAATAGATCAATCCCAATGCCTGATTATAATAACATAGTGCTATAAAACAAATGATGGAAAGTACCAGTGCTATGAATGGCGTAGCCGGATAGAAGGGCACTTTAAAAGGTCTTTGTAATTGAGGTTCTGTTTTTCTGAGTTTGAGTAAGGACAACATAGAAAAAATGTATAGGGTTAAAGCCCCAAATACTGATAGGATAATAATTTCAGCCGTTTTGCCCGTACATAAAATAAGCACTCCTAATGCAGCATTCACCAATAAGGCATTGGCTGGGGTATGAAATCTAGGATCCACTTTTCCTAGAAATTTGGGTGCGTTACCAATCTTGCCAAATTCAAAACTGGCCCTTCCACTGGCCAATAACAACCCATGAAAAGAAGCTATTAAACCAAAGAGCCCAATACCTACTAAGAGTTGATAGAATAGATGGTTTTGATTAAATAGTTGACCTAGTGCCAAAGGCAATGGCGAGTCAGAACTTGTACCATCAGCCGCATAGACAATGGCCTTCCATCCACCTACACCAATGCTGCCAAAAAATACCAATACGCAGAGTATGACCAAGGTTAATAAGGCCCATCCAAATCCTCGTAAAATGTCTTTTTGAGGATGCTTGGTTTCTTCTGCAACATTGGCCAGTCCTTCTATTCCCAAAAAAAACCAAATAGCAAATGGCAGTGCAGCAAATACTCCGGACCATCCATTTGGAAATGGATTTTCAGCAAATTTTGCAACTGAAAAATGGGGTATGGTCAAAGTAGCAAAAAGGATTAATTCGGCCACTGCAAGAATGGTAACTATTAATTCAACATTGGCAGCTGCTTTAACGCCGTAGATATTGAGTGCGGTAAAAACCAAATAAACTGCAATGGCTGCACCCAATACCGGAACTGCTGGAAACGCTAAGTGCAGGTAAGCGCCAATAGCAATGGCAATGGCTGGTGGTGCAAATACAAATTCAATAATCTGGGCTAGTCCGGTGATAAAACCAATGTCTTTATGAAAAGCTTTTTCGGCATAATCATAAGCGCCTCCGGCTTTTGGAATGGCACAGGCCAATTCTGCATAGGAAAAACTAAAACAACTATAGAGTACAATTACCAAGAGGGTAGCAGCAGCCATTCCATACGTGCCGCCTTTTTCTAGGCCTAGATTCCAGCCAAAATACATTCCTGAAATCACATAACCCACCCCCAAGCCCCATAATAAACTTGGTGTTAATTTCCTAGAAAGATGGTCGTTTGCCATAAACGGTAATTTAGGCTATTCGGCTCATTTTCAGCATCTACTAGATTAAGAAATTATTATTGGATGATCCTAAACGTAATATTAATCCTTGGCTGCAAGGGCTTGCTTGTTTTTGGAATTCTATGTTCCCAATAAGTATTGGTTTGACCACGCATAATGAGCAAACTACCATGGGCTAGTGGCAGTTTGGTTAGATGCTCCTTGGTCTGGTAATGCCTAAATTGAAATTCACGTACTGCTCCAAAACTGACCGATGCAATAATGGGTGCTGGTCCCAATTCTTTTTCATTGTCCCTATGCCAGCCCATGCTATCCGTTCCATTCCTATATAAATTGAGTAAAGCGGTATTAAACTCACATTGGGCAAATGCTTCCACTTTGTTTTTAATAGCCATCATGGTTTCTCCAAATGGATGGGGTTGCATGGTGATGCCCGAATAGGTATAGGGCTTTTCTCCCAACCAAGCAGTGAGTCTGGGTTGCATGATTTTTTTACCAAAAAGGATAATTGGTTCCTGTTTCCAAGGCAGTTCTGTTTGAAGCTTTTCTAAGCAATCATCAGACTCTTTCTTGGAAAAAAAGGCAGATTCATAGTGAACATCGCCCTGAAAGGGCAAAATAGTGTTGTGCTCAGGAAACAAGCTATTTTGCATGAATAAGGAACAATGCTTTGTTAAAAGGGTTCATAAAACTAGACAGTAAAGGCCATTTTTTAACAAGAAACAAGCGGTATAATCCAATAAAAACACCAGTTTTACGTTCTGTATCCGTAAAACGGCTCTATCAATTCAATTACATGAAAAAAAGGCATATTGGTTTAATCATGATTTCAAGTCTGTGTTTAGCAGCTTGCTTGAAAGCCTATGTGCCGCCTATTGAGCCTCCCGCCGACCCAGAAATTACCATTTCCGATATTGCCGGCACTTATAAGCCGGGTAAATTAAAGTGGGAGAAAAGTCTAATAGATACTGCTTATTATAAGGGACAGGATGATACTTCCAGTATTGTGATTTATAATTACCTAGATGACTCGGTCTTTGTAAACATTAATACCAAAACTGAAATTTCTACAAAAAGATATAAACTACCTCTTATTTCAAGAGTGGATGATCCAACATTTGTTACCTACACATTTGGATTACTAGAAACTTTACCTGGATATTATCTCTACAAAATTGACTATTATCTCAAAGTTCGAATTTACTATCCTAGTGCTAAGACTGCTTCCTATGCCACTATTGTGAACAATTCTACTAGGGCTTTAAACCCCAACACTATTTATACTGAAAAGGTAGATTTTACTGCCCTCAAACAATAGGCATAAGTCAGAAATCTATTAACTTTTGCACCTAGTTTAAACTTGCCATTAATACTATTCCATGTCAGCAAACAATTTTGAATATGACGCCATTGTCATTGGTTCAGGAATCAGTGGTGGATGGGCAGCTAAAGAGCTATGTGAAAAAGGGATGAAGACATTGATGATAGAGCGAGGTAGAAAACTGGAGCATATAAAAGATTATCCAACAGCCAATAAAGCTCCTTGGGAGTTGGCGCATAGAGGAAATATTACTGAAGCGTTTCGCAAGAAAAATCCTTTGATTACACGCTCAGCAGGTTTTGGTGAAGACAATGCGCAGTTTTTTATTGAAGATGCTATACAACCTTATGTTCAGGAAAAACCATTTGATTGGATTAGGGGCTATCAATTAGGAGGCAAGTCCATTATTTGGGGAAGGGCCTGTCAAAGATGGAGTGATTATGAATTCACTGGTCCCATGCGTTTTGGATATGGATTTGATTGGCCCATTAGGTACAAAGACGTATCGGATTGGTATACGCACGTAGAAAAATTTATTGGAGTTTGCGGCAATGCCGATGGGGTTGCATCTATGCCAGATGGACATTTTTTAAAGCCCTTTGATTTAAACTGTGTTGAAACACATTTAAAAGAAGTATTAAAAACAAATTTTAATAGGCATTTGGTGCACGCAAGATGGGCGCATATTACAGAGGCTCAACCCATTCATCTGGAACAAGGAAGGGCCAATTGTCAGTCTAGAAATTTGTGTATGCGTGGATGTCCTTTTGGTGGATATTTTAGTTCCCTTTCTTCAACCATTCCTTGGGCAGAAAAAACGGGAAATCTTACCATTCAAACAGATGCGGTGGTTCATTCAATTCTCTATGATGCCAGCAAACAACGAGCCGTTGGAGTAAGGGTGATTGATGCACATACAAAGCAAACCAAGGACTATTTTTCTAAAATCATCTTTGTCAATGCATCGGCACTAAATACCAATTTGATTTTATTGAACTCTAAGTCCGAGCGATTCCCAAATGGACTGGGTAATGATTCTGGATTGTTGGGAAAATATATTTGTCATCATAATTATCGTGCTTATCTCAATGGAAGAATAGATGGTTTTATGGATCAGTATTATGCAGGCAGAAATCCAACAGAAGCCATTATTGCCAATTATCGGAATTTGGATGAGCAGGATACGGACTTTAAAGGTGGCTATACCACATTTACTGGTGCCTATAGAGAAAGATTGGATACAAGTACTACATCAGAATCCATTGGAGCAGGGTTTAAAACAGCATTGCAAGAACCAGGTTTTTGGCATGTTTATGCCTATATGCAAGGAGAAACCATTCCTAAAAAAGAGAACCATGTTCGGTTAAGTAAGGACCAAAAAGATCCATACGGGATTCCTCAATTGGTAGTGTCGGTAGATTATGATGATAACGATGGTAAAATGGTTCAAGATTTTATTCAAGAAACAAAAAGGATGTTTGAAAAAGCTGGTGTGCACTCTATCAATTGGCATGATAGTGAACAACCACCAGGATTGGATATTCATGAAATGGGTGGTTGTAGAATGGGCAAGGATCCAGCTGATTCCTTATTGAATGAATGGAACCAGTTACACCATTGCCAAAATGTATTTGTGACGGATGGTGCTTGTATGACCAGTACAGGAAACCAAAGCCCCTCTATTTTATATATGGCATTAACTGCAAGGGCCGTGGATTATGCCGTTGCGCAATTAAAAAGCGGAGCGCTTCACATATAGCAACCAGTCAATTGTCCCTTTCCTATCATTATTTTTTGGCTCGCTGATATTGAACAGGCCATACTAGGTCTTCACCTAACTCTTTGGCAGCGTGTAATGGAAAATAAGGATCGCGCAGCAATTCCCTGCCCAAGAAAATTAGATCCGCTTCCCCTTGTTCCAAAATAGTTTGGGCTTGAACAGCATTGGTAATTAAACCAACCGCCCCAGTAGCAATATCGGCGCCATCTTTCACAGCTTTGGATAAAGGTACTTGGTAGCCTGGTGTTAATGCAATTTTGGCATTGGATGCATTGCCTCCTGAAGAGCAGTCAATCAAGTCTATACCAAGATTTTTTAATTCCTTAGCTAGCGCGATACTATCATCTAAATTCCAGCCACCCTCAACCCATTCTGTAGCAGAGATGCGAACAAAAATGGGTAACGCTTCTGGCCAAACCAATTTAACGGCTTTAATAATCTCTATTAAAAACCTGCATCGGTTTTCAAAATTCCCACCCCATTCATCTGTTCTATGATTGCTTAATGGCGATAGAAATTCATTGATCAAGTAACCATGTGCGGCGTGTAATTCTATCAATTGAAACCCTGCTTGATAGGCTCTTGCAGCAGCCTCGGCAAATTGGTTAATCAATTGGCTAATTTCAGCTATTGTTAAAGCATGTGGTACTGCATATTTATCATTAAAAGCAAGTGCAGATGGTGCAACAGGTTCCCAACCGCCTTGGTCTTTTGATAATAGTGCGGTGCCTACCCAAGGTTGCGGAAAACTAGCTTTTCTTCCTGCGTGCGCCAATTGAATCCCTGCAACACTGCCATGTTCTTTTATAAAATCAGTAATCCTTTTAAGTGCAGGTATTTGTTCCTCTTTCCAAAGTCCTAGGTCATTAGGGGTAATCCTACCTTCTGCTGCCACTGCACATGCTTCAGCAATGATTAATCCAGCACCACCAATAGCGCGGCTACCTAAATGAACCAAGTGCCAATCATTGGCAATGCCATCAATAGCAGAATACTGACACATGGGTGATACTACTATCCTATTTTTTAATTGGATAGATTTAAGCTGAAACGGTTGAAAGAGTATAGAAGTCAATTTGCAATCATTGAAGATGAAACAATTTTAGAAACCTAGTTTCTGGTAGTCAAAACTACAACCAAAGCATTAAGCCTGTTCTAAAATCTCCAAATTTGACAAAGTCTTAAACGCTAAAGGGAATATGAATGGCTACCAAAGTTCCCCTACCAGGTGCGGAATCCCATTCTACACTGCCTTTTAGGTATTGAATTCTGGAGCTGATATTCTGCAAACCAATACCGTCAGTAGGTCTTGTGATACTTGGGTCAAATCCTTTACCATTGTCTTCAATCATAACGTCTATCCCAGAAAGATCCTGATTAATTGAAATGTCTAATACAGATGCTTGAGCGTGTTTAACAACATTGTTTACGCTTTCTTGAATAACCCGGTACAAAATGGTTTCAATATGAGAAGGCAAGGGATTCTTTAGTTCTTCTGTTGCTAAATGAATACTTAGCTTTCCAGTATTGAGTTGAGAGATAAATTCTTTTACTGCATTGACCAACCCTTTTCTTAAAAGTGCATTGGGCATCATGTTATGACTTACCTGACGCACTTCATTGCAACTTTCTTTGACCAATTCTAAAGTCTTATTAAACATGGGATAAGTTGGTGATTGAATCTCTTTCATTGATTCATCTAATGCTTGCAGGTTCATCCAAGCTGCAGTCATTAATTGCCCTACACCATCGTGTAAATCAGTGGCAATTCTTTTGCGTTCTTTTTCTTCAGCTTCAATAATGGCAATGGTAGCTTTTTCTTGTTGCACTACTAGAGCTGCTTGAGATTGTTGTTCCTGTCTGGCTACCCTTTGTCTATAATATAAATAACCACTTAACAACAGTAAGGCTGCAAGAATTGAAATACCAATAATGGTTTGGTTGCGTCTGATTAAGGCTAGTTCCTGATTATTTAGTAATAATAGTTGAATACGCTTTTCGTTGTCCAGGGTTCTAATTTTTTCTTCTTTTTGGGTACTGTCTAACCTGTTTTGAAGAATAATTTCATTCTTGGTTCTCAGCTCCAAACTATCCTGAGTAATTTGTAAATCAGCATCTAATAAAGCTAGTTGCTGGTTGCTAATCTTCAAACTCTTAATACTGTCTACTTTGTTTAATAAGCTAATACGTAATTCTTTTTTCTCTACTTCATATTTGGTCTGAGTTTCTGCTACCTGGCGGGTTACCCGTTCATTCAAGGTTTTGTCGTTAATGGCTACATATTTACTTCTATAGTTAAAAGCCCCCTGATAATTGCCCATAGCAGAATCCAACATAGCCCGATGGTTATAAATCTCGCCAAACGTATATTGATCAGCACCAAATTGAATAGCTGTTTTCTCTGCATCTACCATCCAAGTCAACGCATCGGGATATTTCTTGAGAAAGATATAGGCATAGCCGATATTTTGCTGAACCAATGCCACACCTTGTTTAGATTGATTTTCCTGACTTATTTCTAAAGCTTTTTTTAGATAAGGAATGGCTTCTTCATATCGCTCCAAGCGAAGGTTAATGGCTCCCAGATTATTATAACAGGTAACTATTCCTCTTTTGAAATTTGATTTTTCAAAATTTACTTTGGCTTTCTCTAAATATTCCAATGCCTTGGGATAGTCTAATAGATTTACATAAACATTGGTCAGGTTAATTTGTGAAATGCCAATATTTCTATAGTCATTATTTTTACTTGCATTGTCAATACAAAGATTGTAATACCTAATGGCTTCTTTATAATTTTTTATATCCATATGCAGTTTGCCTAGGTTGTTCAATGTGCCTGCAATATCCTTATCCTGAATGGCATCCTGTATTTTTAATGACTTGACCATATAATCAATGGCTATGTCTTTATCTCCTTTATCATTATACATTAAACCCAAGGCATGATAAGTTGCTGACAAGCCTTTTTGATTCTTTGTTTTAAGGAAAATCTTTTCAGCTTTTTCCAATGCTGCAATAGCATTGGCGTATTGTTGCATCAGTAAATACGATTGTCCTATATTTCTATAAGTGAGACCTTGTTGGGTTTCATCTTTGAGTTCTGTCCAAAGAATCAAAGATTCTTGAAATAAAGGCAAGGCTTTTAGTGGGTTAGTTTTATACAGAAAGAAATTACCTTTTACGTCTAAAGAACCAGCCAGACCAGGTTTAAATTTTAAAAGTTTAGCTTTTTCGGCAGCCTGATTGGCATACGAGAAAGTGTTAGTAGAATCAGTTGTGGAATACCTAAAAGCAATTTTGTTTAGGAGCTTTACTTGAATAGTATCAAGTTTACTATTTTTCAGCAGTGACTTTAAACTATCTATTTCCTTATTTGCCTGTGATTGTCCTAGAAATGGGATGGAAATAAATAGCAGTATCAGCATCTTGGTAAATAACTGTTTCAGCATATTCAAATATAATTCTTGACCTTTTAAATTCCAGAACTATTTGTCAGGCTGATTGGCATTGAATAACAACTCGCATTTTCTATCGGCCTTTTCTTATTTTTAATCAATTGTCTCAGTTTTGGAGATTTAAGTTTATAGGAAAATCAAAAAAAATGGTCATTATTACCACTGTTAAGAATCAAGCAGAATTAGAAGGAATTCAAATATTACAAGCGCAAAATTTGCGCAAGCATATTGAATTGGAAGAGGCTGCTAGTCAGGGTTTTCTAATGGCAGAATATAGTTTAGACTTTCTTAAAGCCATGCACCAAGCGTCTCCTAGTATCATTGCCAAAGACGATGATAAAGTTGTGGGGTATGCTTTGGTGGCAACCCATGCTGTTAGAGATCAACACGATTTGTTGGCCGATTTGTTTAATACCATTGACAAAACCCAGTTTGAAGGAAAGACACTTAAGGGTGCTGCCTATGTAGTGGTTGGTCAACTCTGTGTAGCCAAGGAGTATAGAGGTCAAGGGCTTGTTCAGCAACTCTATGGTCACTTTAAGAAATGCCTAGAAGACCAATTTGATTTCTGTATCACGGATGTTGCTCAAGCCAATCCCAGATCTTTAAAAGCCCATAAGAATACTGGCTACCGAGTGATTGATACGCTTAGTTATGGTGGTATTGGATGGGATATTGTGCTATGGGATTGGAGAAAATAAGCAAATATCAACCCTAAATCTCGGGTTGAAAAAAATTAACAATGTAAAGTTAGCTTTACATTTTATTCTTACTTATTTTTAAGAAAAAAATGCAAAAAAGCTTTCTTTTACCATACAGGTTTAAACCTGTTGGAGCGGTTATGATGCCTGCAGGATTGATTATTTGGATTTGGGGTCAATTGAAATTATCTCAAGACTCAATAGCAAAAGTTTTTAATGGAATTGCGCCTGAAAATGCACATCTTCTCAAAGTAACAATCTTAGTAATTTCCTTTTTCAGCTGTTTAATAGGTATGTTTTTTCTGGTATTTTCTAAGGAGAAAGAAGAAGATGAATATGTGATTGATCTGCGTTTGAAATCTTTTCAGTTGGCGGCTTTTGTTCAAATGGCTTTTTTCTTATTGGCCTTTTTATATATGTTCTTGTTTAAGAAAGAGCCATCTGGTGATGCTAGTCTAGAATTATTTTTAATAGGCTCCATTTTCCTTTTTTGGTTTTCTTATATCAGTTGCTTTCAATTTGTGCTCATTAAAAATAAGCTGCAAGCAAATGAAGAATAAGATTAGAGAAGAGCGATTGGAAAAGGAGATGACTCAACAGGCTTTGGCAGATGCTATTGGCGTTTCTAGACAAACCATTTTTGCCATTGAAACGGGTAAATATATTCCATCAGCCATATTAGTATTGAAACTTTCTAAGGCTTTAGCAAAACCTGTTGAGTCTTTATTTAGTTTGGATAAAGCAGACGGATAACTATCTTCTAGGTTTTTGTCCACCACGTTTTTCTTTGAGTTTTTCTTTCTGTTCTTCCATGAGTTTTAAGTAGTCTGAATACTGCTGCTCAGTTAGAATGCCTTTCATAGATTGGTCCTTGGCATCATTCAAGTGTTTTACTTCTTGCATTTTTTTCATCTTACCACCTTTGCTATCTCTTGTTGTAACAAGTTTGGTAGAGAAATCCAATATGGTTGCAGACACTTTTGGTTCCTGTTCTGCAGTTAAAGACAATTTGCGCTTCAATTGCTGGGTCTGCATTTTAGCCAATTCTTCAGGGCTTCTTTTGGGTTTTGCCTTACTGCTGTCTTGTGCCATGCTGGCTGCAGTTACATTAATGGCCAGGGCTAATAAAAAAAAGCGGATCAACTGTTTCATAGTTTTCAATTTTAACTATGACCACCAGTTGATCCGCAGGTTTAATACCTAAAGTATCTTAACTTATTTTTTGCTTATTCGGAAAATTATGCCTCCGTCTGATATTGCATAGAGTGCGCCATTTAATTGGGTAATATCACGGATGCGTTCGTGTTGGTCTTCTAATAATCTTTCTTCACCCACTACCTTGTTGTTTTCAATAACCAATCGGGCAATATGGGTGCTACTTAAACCTCCAATAAAAAGATTGTTCTTCCATTCAGGAATGGCATCACCGGTATAAAACACCATACCACCTGGAGAAAGTACGGGTTCCCAATAATATACGGGTTGTTCCATACCTTCTTTTTGTTGAATACCATCTCCTACTTTGCGGTCATCGTATTCCAGACCATAAGTGATAGTAGGCCATCCATAGTTTTTGCCTGGTTGAATCCTATTTAATTCATCACCGCCCTGTGGTCCAAATTCAGCTTCCCATAATTCTCCAGTTACAGGATGTATGTCTAGACTTTGTGGATTGCGATGTCCATAAGAATAGATTTCTGGTTTAGCATCGGCCACGCCAATAAAAGGATTACCTGCAGCGGGTTTGCCCTCTTTGGTTATTTTGAAAATTTTGCCCAATCCTGAATTTAACCATTGCGCCTGCTTCCTCCCATCTAAAATGGACCTTTCACCAGCACTGACAAATAGATTGCCCTCTTTATCAAATAATAGTCTAGAACCAAAATGCAATTCACTATTTAAATCAGGGGTTGCTTGGAAAATAACCACAGGATTTTCAATCTTGCTTTCATCAGCAGATAGTACACCTTTGGCTACAGCAGTAAGATTGCCTTGTCCTGATTTTTGTGAAAAACTCCAATAAATGGTTTTATTTTTTGCAAAGTCTGGATCCAATGCCAAGTCTAATAATCCACCCTGACCCTTGAATTCCACAGCTGGAAGACCCGTAATTTTTTTGATTAATTTTCCATCGACGCCAAACAAACTAATATAGCCTGATCTATCTGAGATAAGTAATCTTCCATCTGGCGTTGTAATAATAGCCCAGGGGTTTCCAATTTTTTCTGCAATTTTTTCTACTTGATATGCTGTAGTTGTCTTTACTCGGTTAATCCTAGTTTGACCTTCAAAAGCGGGTTTGTACCCAGATTTAGATGGTCTGTTTTCTACAGGCCCGGTGGTACTAGTGTCTTTAACTGTTTCTTTTAGTGGTCCATTTTTACAGCTAATGACCAGTAAGCAGGTAGAGGCTGCAAACAAGAATAGGGTGATTTTTTTCATGGTTGTTTTTGCAATGTTATAGTACCAAAATAGCATAAATTCGTGATTATCACAGTACCAAAAACCAACTAAGTGAAAAAGCGAAACAACTATATTTCTTGGGACGAGTATTTTATGGGTGTAGCCATACTTTCTGCCAAAAGAAGCAAGGATCCAAATACCCAGGTTGGTGCCTGTATTGTGAATAAGAAAAACCGGATTGTAGGAACTGGTTATAATGGTCTACCTGCTGGTTGTAGTGATGATGAGTTTCCTTGGGATAAACAAGGTGATTTTTTGCAAACCAAGTATCCCTATGTCTGCCATGCAGAGCTCAATGCTATCTTGAATAATATAGGTATGGATTTGGCGGGTTGTCGAATCTATACTGCACTTTTTCCATGCAATGAGTGTAGTAAAGCCATTATCCAATCTGGTATTTCTGAAGTAGTGTATCTCTCAGATAAATATGAAGCAAGCGATTCTGCCAAAGCTTCTAAGCGTATGTTGGAAAATGCTGGGGTATTGTGCAGACAAGTTGAAACAAGTATCAAGTACTTACAAATTTCATTTCAAGAAAAAGATGTGTAAACTAATATTTAGTAGGGCTATCTAATAAGTTAATTGCAGCATCAGCTGTATAGTTTTTTGGAATAGTAAAATAAAAAGTAGTACCAATACCCTCTTCTGAATTTAACCAAATTTCCCCTCCTAAATTTTCAATGGTTTTTTTGACTACAGAAAGACCAATCCCTGTTCCAGTGTAGTCATTTTTGTTGTGTAATCTTTGAAAAATCTCAAAAATTTTGTCAAAATACTTTGGGTTAATACCTATGCCATTGTCTTTGAATGAAAACTTCCAATGATATTCTTTTTCTTCAACAGAAATAGATAGCTCAGGACTAGTATTTTCTTTTCTATATTTCAATCCGTTACTAACTAGGTTTTGAATCACTTGGGTTAAAGGAATTCTGTAATTTCTAATTTTAGGAAGTGATTTGTAATGAATTTTAGCTCCAGTATCCATTATTTGTTGCATATTAAGATTAACTACATCTTCTACAATATGATTCAAGTCTAATTCTTCCATTTGATATTCACTAGTTCTACCTACTCTTGAAAATTCTAATAAATCCAAAATAATTTGTTTCATTCTTTTTGAGCCATCCACAGCATAGCGGATATAAGACATGGCTTTTTCATCCAATTCATTGGCATATTTTTTTTCTAGCAAAGAAAGAAAACTTGCAACCATACGCAATGGTTCTTGTAAATCATGGGAAGCCACATAGGCAAATTGCTCTAATTCCTCATTGGTCTTTTTGAGCTTGTTCATGGCATCTTCTAATTTCAATTCTACTTTCTTAACAGAAGTAATATCTATGCCATAGCCAATGATAAACCTGAGCTCATTATTCTCAAAATGAGGGAAGAATTTTCTTAGAACGAACTTGGTTTCATCTTCAGTTGGATGTTCATCAACAAATTGTATTTCCTTTTTACCTTGTATGGTTTCATCAAAAATCCTTTTTCTATTTATGGCAATTTCTTGACTAATTCCTTTTGAAGTACAATAATCAAAATCAGTTTTTCCAATGATCCATTCTCGAGTAGTTTCATTTTTAATAGCGGATGGATTTAGAAAAAGGTATGTTTGGTCTTTATCAAATACCGCAATATCTGCTGGAATATTATTGAGGATATCATCAAAAAATCGCTTTTGTCTAATAATTTCTAATTCTGCTTTCTTTTTTTCTGTAATGTCTGAATAGTTCCAAAAATGGCCTTTGAATTCGCCATTATTATAGATGGTAGCGTAACTTCTTTCCAAAATTCTACCATCTTTCATTTCCAGAATCTCTGAAGCAACGTCTTGTTTATTAATCATTATCTGTTCTACCCTTTTTAGAAATGTTTCAGGATGAACAAATTGTTTACTAATATGAAGAAGTTGGGGAATGAAATTATTGCCTTGCAGTTTTTCTTTTTCAACATCAAGTTTGAACAAAGAGCCAAATTGACTATTACAATAAAGAACTTTCTGCTTTTCGCTTTCTAATAGAATGCCAGTTTTTAAATTATTGATGATTGAGGAAAAAATAGATTCCGCATTGCGTCTTTTGGAGAGTTCATTTTTTACAAAATCGGACAGCACCAGAACATCTTCTTCATCAATATTATGTTGTTTGTCCTTGATCATGTGAATGACTTCTTTGAGGTTGGACATAGAAGCTTCCCTGATGCGTATTTCTTCTTTTAAACTAGCATTGGCTTCAAGATTTTCTTTGTCAGACACTTCAAATGCCCTTAGATTAATCTTATGTTCCTTTTCAAAGCTTTGGTATGACCTATTCACCACTTCCATAAAAGACATGAAATCCTTGTTTTCAAGAAATTCGGGGGGTAAAAACTTATCAATCTGTCTTTTGAGCAGTTGGTGCATGGTGGCGATTCAAACCTAAATTATCAATAATATAAACATAGAATTTTTAGACACTGACAATGAAGTTAATCTGTTATTTTTTGCTCAATTTTTTCTATTTAATGCTTTTGTTTAGTTGGATTAATCAACGAAATCGTTTTCTTAAATAACGTTGGTTAGTTCACCGATTATATAGAGCAAATCCATCAAAGCTTGTCTAAAATTGTAAATTGTTTACATAAAGAACTGCCATGATGAAAAAACACACCCTATTAAATGGGATTCTATGCTTATTTAGTTTGTCCTTAATTGCTCAATCTCCAAAACAACCCCAATTAGGAACAAGGTCTGCCGCTTTAATTCAGTCTCAAGGACTCAATTTTAAAGACCTGAACAAAAACGGGAAACTGGACGCCTATGAAGACTGGCGACTCTCCAATGACAAACGTGCAAAAAACCTATTATCCTTGATGAGTTTAGAGGAGAAAGTGGGTTTTATGTTAATCAGCACAGCCCGGATGAAAAACGATAGAGGAACCGAACCTGGCGGCGCACCTGCTCCTATTACCAGTGATTTCAATGAGGAAGATCAGGTACAGAAAAACAATATGTTCACACGCAAACCGCTTCCTGTAGAAATGATGATGTCAGCTGGAACAAGCAAGGGTGTCAAGGATTTTCATTTGCGTCATTTTATTCTTAGGGCCAATGCTCCAGCAAAAACTATGGCAGACTGGGCCAATAAATTACAGGCGCTTTGTGAAGCAGAACCTTTGGGAATACCTGCTATTATTGCTTCTAATCCAAGAAACCATATTACCAGGGATGCTTCTGTTGGCTTAAGTGTAGGCAAAACAGTTTTCTCAACCTGGCCCGGAGAATTGGGTTTGTCTGCAATGAATGATTTATCCATGGTTAGAACCTTTGCCAATATTGCCCGCCAAGAATGGGCCGCGGTTGGATTGCGAAAAGGTTATATGTATATGGCCGATTTAAGTACAGAACCTCGTTGGCAAAGAATTGAAGGAACTTTTGGTGAAGACGCCAATTGGGTAGCCAAAATGATTACTGAAGTGGTTTTGGGTTTTCAAGGAAACAAATTGTCTAATAGTTCGGTAGCACTAACAACCAAACACTTTCCAGGAGGTGGTGCAGGTGTAGGTGGACAAGACCCACATTTTGATTGGGGTAAATATGAGCACTTTCCCGGTGGGATGTTTAAAAACAACCTGATTCCTTTTCATGCTGCTATCAAAGCAGGTACATCGGCTATTATGCCTTACTACTCTTTGCCTTTAGATACCAAGTATGAAAAGATTGCTTATGCTTATAACAAAGCCGTGATCAAAGATTTGTTGAGAGATAGTCTTGGGTTTAAAGGAATTATTAATTCCGATACTGGTCCTATTGAGATGATGCCATGGGGTGCAGAAAATCTAACCATTGTTGAGCGTTACAAACGCACATTGGAAGCCGGAGTTAATATTTACTCTGGAACAGCTGATCCATCAAAACTCATGGAAGCAGTAAAGTCTGGTCCACAGTATGTACAAATGGTAGATAGTTCTGTTTACAAATTACTCATGGAAAAATTTACTTTGGGTCTTTTTGAAAATCCTTATGTAGATGAAAACAAGGCAGAACAGTTTGTGGGTAATAAGGAATTTCAGGCCAAGGCCGATATCGCCATGCGTAAATCCATTGTACTGCTTCGCAATGAATCAGAAGCACTTCCTTTAAAAGCAAAGACCAAAATTTATTTTGAAACCTATGTTCAAAAACGTGGTGGAAGCCCTAGTTCCGTTTATCAACCATCAATGGCAGATGCCAATTTGGAATTTGTAAAAACACCAGAAGAAGCGGATATGATTTTGCTTTGGTTACACCCTGGTGGAAAATCCCTGTTTGGATCAGATGGTTCTCCCATCTATCTTTCCCTTTCCAAAAATGCGGTAGACGTTGAGTATGTAAAAGGATTGATTGCAAAAAAACCAACCATCTTGGCCATCAACTATACCAATCCTTGGGTCATTGATGAGATTTACAACAATGCTACCAAGCCCAATGTAAAAGCAGTTCTTGCTAGCTTTGGAACTACTACTGATGCTTTATTAGACATAGTTTCAGGTAGGTTTAATCCCACAGGAAAAATGCCATTTACCACACCTATCTCTGAAGCTGTTGTTGAAAAACAATTGTCTGATGTTCCTGGAAATCTAAAGGGTCCTGGCTATGGACTGTTTAAGTTTAAAGAAGGATTGGAATACAAAAAGAAAAAATAACCTCATAAAAAAAGGCCCCCCGATTAAAAATCAGGGGGCCTTTGAATTAGTATGGGAAATTATTTATCTAATTTGACCGCGAACAATACCACCTGGTTTTGCCGTACTATGTGCGTTAACATAGATGGCGTCATTCTTTAAAGAAGTAAGGGTAGCATCGTCAATTGAAAGGATTTTGGTTGTGCCAAATTCAGATCCTGCACCATAGATGCCGAGCAATACCCCACCATTCACTCCAGCAGCACCTTTATGAATATGTGCAGCTGTAAGCGCATCACTGGTTTCTAGATTGGATACGGTTAACCTAGCATAGACTTGTTTGTCAGAAGTTACACGAATAATGGCCAATCCAGTAGCAGTACTAGTGCCAGCAGGTACTTCATTTGCTGGGCTCAATGCAACATCTGCAGCAAGTTCAATTACTTTATTTAATTGTCCTCTTACTATTCCTGCAGGCGCCTGAGTGGAATGCACATTTAAATAAAGTTCCTTTGAATCATCTTTAAGACTATCAATAAATGTGGAACGCAATCCGCTAATGATTGCTGTAGCAGTACCGTTGCTAAAACTTGGTTTTAAGTCAAGTATCACACTACTGCTAGTAATCACATTTCCAACATGTATATGAGAATTGGTTAAAGCGTCTCCGCTAGCCAATCCGGTAACACTGATACTATAACGGAGAGATCCATCGGTTAAGAGTTCTAACATGGCAGAGCCTGATTCATTCCTACCAGCTGGTGCAGGTACTTCATTTTTAGCCGAAAGTGTTATCATCCAGTGTTTTACTACTGTAGGATCTGGAACAGTTTCATTCTTTTTGCAAGAGAAAAAAGCAGTAGATACCATTAATAATAGTATCGCAATTTTGGTTTTTGGTTTCAACATAGTGGTTATGATTTCCACTACTTACGGCAAATGAACACTTTAGGTTGCCGTCAACAAATAAATTATTTATGGCTTTGTTGATAGTGTTCTAATAACAAATCTCCTCCAAAATCATTTTTTAGGTCACGTAGTACAGAATGAACATGATTGGCATTATTCTGGGTATTGTCATATTCAATCAAAATTCCGGGGCCTTGAACACGATAATAAGTTCCCTTGCCCAATGCTTCCGTTGTAGCACCAGCCCAGGCAAAATGCAAGAGATTCAAATTGTCTTTTTTAATTTGGTCCATTTGGTCTTTGGCAAACAATTTGGTATTTCTGTTTACATACACTTGTAAAAGATCTAGTAACAATTTTTGTTGTGGCGCAGTCAAATCTGCGTAACTAATTCCAACAGGGTTTCCAATCAAAGAATTGCGTTTGTCAAAGCTCAAAATGTCTTTAAAAGCAATACTGTCAATGATGGCTTTTTTTAATTGATCCGGATTTAAAGCATGCAAAAGACTAAATCCACCATCAGTTTCCGCTTTTAATAATTGCTTCCCTTTTGAAGGCCCTTCTAAAACAATGGCAGGATTAGATCCAAAGAAAATAGGAGCGCCAACGCCTTTTTGTGCTTCATTAAAACTAAAATTGAAAGACTGGTGATGACCTTCAAACCGCCAGCCCCAAATGCTATGATTGGTAGGAACTCCAAAGATAGAGATATGATAATTACCTGGATCTCTGTAGCGGTCTGCTTCAGTTCTTTTCTCCAAAGCCTTGAGTACAATTTCTAACTGCATAATCTCCTGTGATACTTGATAAGCTTTGTCACTTGCGCAGAGCGATAGCATTTTTAAAGCAGCTGCTTGTTGTGCAGGATTCATCTCATTAAAAGTGATTCCCTTTCTAGCCATGGGTACAAAATGAAAATTGAATCTTTCAGGATCATCAAAAGCAAAAAGGGTATTGTTCTTTTGACCATCGCCCAACAGGGCAATAAAATCCTGCGTGGCTTTTACCATGCTTTGAGCAATTACAAAATTTACCAGACTGAAGAGGCAGAATAAGAGTGCAATTGTTTTTTTCATAAAGGGCCATTGAAATAGTCCTCAGTAATGTACTCATTTTCTAATTCTCTTCTAAGGTCTAATTCAGTACATTCAAGAAATTTTTGGCATGAAGACCACCCTGATTTTGAGCCTACTCTTATGGTTTAGTAGCGTAAATGCCCAGATTAAAAAGGCAGACTTAATCTTAAGTGACATTACAATTGTAGATGTGGCCAACAATAAACTGATCTCGCATCAAACAGTTGTTATAACAAAAGAACGAATTGTAGCAGTGGGTGGAAATGTTATTGAGAAAAATTACAAGGCCGCACAATTGATTCCATCTACTGGTAAATATATCATGCCATCACTTTGGGATATGCACGTGCATTTTGGAGGAGACACATTAAAAGAAGAAAACAAATGGCTGCTACCCCTTTATTTAGCGGCTGGTGTAACAGCTGTAAGGGATTGCGCTGGCGATATTAGTCTAGAATTATTGGCATGGAAAAAAGCCATCGCCGCAGGCAAATTAGAAGGCCCAACTATTTTTACATCTGGTCCCAAACTGGAGGGTCCAAAATCAATTTGGCCTGGAGACTTAGAAATAGCCAATGAAACAGAAATGAACCTGGCTTTGGATTCTTTGAAAAAATTAGAAGTAGACTTTATCAAGATTACAGACAATGCCTTGGATCCAGCGCTCTTCCTAGCATCTATAAAAGCATCCAGAAAAAGGGGATGGAAAGTATCAGGGCACGCACCAGTGCAATACACTTTAAATGAATTATCTGATGCAGGTTTATCTACGGTAGAACATTTGTCTTATTTATTAAGAGCCGCTTCTAAAGAGGAAGAACGCATAACGGTAGCTCGCAGACAAGGAACTATTTCTGCCAAAGACGCTAATGACCAATTGATGCAGACCATGGATTCGGCTACTGCCATTCGCAAATTCAAAATGCTTGCTGCCAATGGAACTGCAGTAGTACCTACCATGAATGGATCAAGGGTAGTGGCCTATCTTGATCAAGACAATCACCAACAAGACGATTATTTAAAATACCTAGGTCCTGCATTAAAGAGAACCTATAGTTGGAGGGTAGATAGAGCTGCAAAAGACAATCCAGCTGCCATTAGCGCAAGACACCAAAATTTTGAAACAGCTGCACATTTAATTCCTTGGCTATATCAAGCTGGTGTTCCATTCTTGGCTGGTACAGATGCTGGTTATTTAAATTCCTTCAATTATCCAGGCATTGGTTTGCACCAGGAAATGGCCATGATGGTGCATTATGGATTACCCATTCATGAAGCACTCAAAGCATCTGTAATCAATGGTCCTGCATTTTTCAATTTGTCAAAAGACTTTGGTGCAGTGGCTACTAATAAAATGGCAGACCTCTTAATTCTTGACGCCAATCCACTAGCAAATATTCAGAACACTCAAAAAATTAATAGCCTGATTAGAAAAGGCGTTTATCTAAATAGAAAAGCCTTGGACAAACTATTATCCGATACGGAGCAAAAAGTAAAAACCAAAGAAGCAGCTGAGAAAAAACTTGCTAAAATTTAAAGAATATTTTCTTTTGGTAAAGCCAAAAGCAAATGCCCCACATGGCCAACCAAACGGAACAGCTGGTAAGAATGGCGGCACTATATTCACCACTCCAACCAAATATGAGTTTGACAAAGGGCTCCAAAATATGTTGTAATAAATCAGCGGCACCAATGGAGAAAAACAAATAGATAAATAAACTATTGGAACCAACAATCATAAAGAATTTAGCGCCCCTAGTAAATTGATGTTGTACATCTATTAACCAATAGGAAAAGGCTAATACCAAAATGGCCCATCCGCCACTAGCAAATACAAAGGAACTCGTTGCAATTTTTTTAATAATGGGTGTAATATCTAATAGGTCTAAACTATAACCAAATAGCAAACAAGCAATTCCGGCAAGTATCAGACTTTGAATCTTTTCAAGTGCTGGCTTTTCCTGCATCAATAATTTGCCACAAAGCACCCCCCAAATAGTATGTGCCGTTGTAGAAACCGCATTTAAACTTGACCAGATAGAAGCTTTATCTACTCCTTCAATGGTGTTATTAAACCATGCTCCTAGATTTTCATATGCCACCCATGGATGGCTGAAACCCTCAACAGGAAAATATCTATATGCAAGGTCAATGAGTAAAAGAATGATTAGAGAAAAACCCAACTGAAATTTGAATGATTTGTCTCTGATTAAAAATGCAACTAGATAAGTAACCGATAATTGCGCCAACACATTTTGAAATCTAAATACTAAGTGACCTGCGTGCACAAAATACAAACCCCATCCAAAGAATAATAATAGGCCAGCTCTCTTGAATGCGTGTTGGGTAATGGTTTTAATTGTTTCACCCGCTTTTTGTCTATTGGTTACTGCAAAAGGGATAGAGACCCCAACTATAAACATGAAAAAGGGTTGGATCAAATCCCAAAAGTAAAGACCATGCCATTCATGATGATCCAATTGTTGACCAAGTCCTTTTACCAAAACCCAATCAGACTCTCTTAAATGTTCATACAATCCACTTGCTTCACCCGCTAAAAGAAACATGGTGACGCCTCTAAAAAAATCTACTGATTGGATTCTAGTTGATGGGGTATTTAATTGCATATAGTAAGCATGAAATTTGGAGTGCAGATTAAATATAATAAAATGATTTTGTTTCAACACTAAGGAATCATGTAACCGAATTAAACTTAATTTCATGTTCAATTGAAACTCATGGCATTAAAATTATACATGGTATTATTAGGGGGCAAACCCAAGGGCAGACATACAGAACAACACGATATGTTTTTTGGAATTGCCGAATCTTTAAAAGATTTAATTCCACAGTTTAATCGGTTTTGGCCAGAAGCCAAGGGAAGAATGCACGTTGATGGTTTTAGAGAAGTAAATCAGGTAGATGGGCAACAAATAAATATTGTGCGCAGAGGCAATGAAAAACCAGACCAAACGCATCAATTGTTTTTCATTAATCTTGGAGGATACAAGAAAGACGAGTTTGAAGAGTTTCACTATAAAATGGTTGTTGCAGCAAAAGATAAAGCTGCCGCAATATTTCAAGCCAAGCAAACAGCTTTTTTTAAGCATACACATTTTGAAGGAGCTAGCTCGCATGTGGATGATAAATACGGGGTAGACGTTGATGATCTATATACCATTGATGAAATTCTACCTGATTATACCAAGGAGCAATACAGCATTGAATTGACCCCAATTCATGAAGTGCATAAGGATGAATTGCATTTGGGGTATTTTAAGTTTGATAGCCTTTAGTTCACCGATACTTCATCTTGGTGGTTGGCATTTTTGCCTACATTTGAACTGGTAATTGTTACCCACACCATGCCCAAACTAGATTCCAATAACGATACTTCGCTTGTGCTGCTTTTGCAAAAAGGCAACCTCATGGCTTTTGATAGCTTGTATTGGAAATACCACAAAGCCCTGTATGCCAACGTTTTTAAGTTGGTTAAAGACCAGGGTGTAACTGAAGATATTGTTCAAGAAACCTTTATTAGCCTTTGGCAAAAAAGGCATTTACTCAAAGCAGACAGCTCTGTGTCCGGATGGCTTTTTGTTAACTGCTACCACAAATCGGTTAATTGGCAGAAGAAAAAACTCCTAGAAGCCAAAATGAATCGCATTATTGCGGATAAACTCTTAGAAGAATCGGTTCCTGATTTATATGAACAGCAAATGCAATTGCTGGAAAAAGCCATTAGTCAGTTATCGCCACAAAAAAGAAAAGTATTTGAACTGTGCAAATTGCAGGGCAAAACCTATTCGGAAACTGCCATGGAATTAAATATTTCTGCCCATACTGTAAAGGAATACCTAGCTGGTGCAATGGCTTATATTAAAGAATACGCACTTGCTCACCCTGAATACAAACTGGCCCTACCTGTTTTATGGGTCATCTCTCAATAAAATTTTCCATTACCTCCCCCCCGAATGAAGCATCTGTTTGTATTTATAGTACAAACGATTGCTAGTGGAGCCATCCCATGAGATATTAGAAAGACTTTTAACCAAATCTGTCTGGACTTCTGAAGAACAGGCTTGGATGTTGGAATACCTTCAGGAAACTGATCAACACGCTTTGCGCCAGTTGATGCAAGAAAAATTTGAACAAGACCAACAACAATCTACCAATCTCCCAATAACTGTTTCAGAACGGTTACTTGCTCAAATACATGAGCAAATACAAGCAATACCTGTTACCGAACCTAAGCTTAATTGGAAAAAATGGTTTGCTGCTGCCGCGTTGTTAATCTTGATGGCTGCTGCAACATTCATATATCTGCGTTCCAAGCAGGTTCAACCAGTTCCAGTTTCAAAAATCACCCTCAAACAAGATATTGCTCCCCCCAGTTCCAATACAGCCATTATTACTTTAGGTAATGGTCAACAAATTATTTTAGACAGTGCCGGAAAAGGTCTCTTGGCCATGGAAGGAAATGTGCAATTAACCAAAACCGCAGATGGTTCTATTGTCTACCAAGGTGTATCAGACAAGTACTTGGTCAACACTTTGAATAATCCAAGAGGCAGTAAACCCGTAACCTTGGTATTGAGTGATGGTAGCAAGGTTTGGCTCAATAGTGAAAGTTCACTCAGGTATCCTGTGGCATTTGGAGCTGCAGAAAGACAAGTAGAAATTACTGGGGAAGCCTATTTTGAAGTAGCTAAAAAAGCCCAACCCTTTAAAGTTGCCGTTGCTGGAAAGGGTGTAGTAGAGGTTTTGGGTACACATTTCAATATTAATAGCTATCAAGACGAGACTTATACAAAAGTGACCTTACTAGAAGGTAGTGTAAAAGTTTACTTGCAAACCAATGGTACTTCTCAAGCTATTGCCATTAAACCTGGTCAGCAGGCACTATATCTTTCTGATCAACAAAAGCAAACATCCATTCAGGTTAAGAATGATATAGACTTATCTGCGGTGATGGCTTGGAAAAATGGTTTTTTCAATTTTGACAATTCCGATTTAAAATCCGTTTTGCGCCAACTATCTCGTTGGTACAATGTAGACGTAGTTTACCAAGGCAATATTCCTAAACGGGTATTTGGTGGTGAAATGCAAAGAGACCTGAACTTGTCTGAAGTTTTAAAAATTCTAGAGAAAAACAATGTTCACTTTAAAATAGAAACCGATAAACTAATTGTTATGCCATAAATAAAAGCCCTTTGAAAGGGAAAATCATCCATAAAAAACCGCTCCAACGGCAATTGGAACGGCAATAGTTGGATTGAAAAAAACAAACTCTTGAGGAATCATCTTAATTAACCCAAACATTGCAAAAGTATGAATTTATCTATTGATGGCCGGGATGGCAAGCCGGCATCTGGAATGCAGCATCTAACTGCAAGCTTCCAGGATTACTTAGAATGCCTGATTACAAAAAACAAATCAATCTTATTGGCAATGAGACTAACCTTCATCCTGCTAACACTCGCATTTCTCCAAGTTTCCGCTAAAGGAACCGCACAACAGGTTTCTCTATCAGGAAAGGACATGCCCTTGCTCAAAGTATTTGAATCTATTAAGAGCCAAACTGGCTTCGTATTTTTTTACGATGCTAATTTGTTGCAACAGGGTAAACCAGTAACATTAAATGTGAAACGTCAACCCTTAGAAACAACCTTGGCACAGGTTTTTGATGATCAACCCTTGAGCTATTCCATTGTCAATAAAACCATTACCATTACTGCTAAAAATCAGGTGCCTGTTTCTGTTAATGCTGTTATTGCCGTAGTGCAAGAACCAGCATTTGCAAAAGTTACTGGATCCATCACAGATGAAAATGGTCAGGGGTTAAATGGCGCATCTATTATGGTAAAAGGCACTAGCAATGGTGTCAAAACTGATGTAGATGGTAATTTTCAAATTGAGGTAACACCCAATGCTGTTTTAGTAGTTTCTTATGTAGGATATGAATCCATAGAAATTGCTGTTAATGGAAGATCAACAATCATAGCTAAATTAAAACAAACCGTTTCAGTTATTGAACAAGTGGTGGTAGTGGGTTATGGTACTCAAAGAAGAAAAGACTTGACTGGTTCAATCTCTACTGTAAAAGGTGAGACTGTTGCTAAAATGCCAGGCACTAACCCTATTGGATCCTTGCAGGGTAAGGTTGCTGGTTTAACTGTATCCAATTCTGGACGAGCAGGATCTAGTCCAGTGGTGAGAATCAGAGGTATCAATAGTACCAACAGTGCTAGCCCTGTATATGTGGTTGATGGTATTTTACACGATAACGTAGACTTTTTGAATCCTGCAGATATTGAATCTATTGATATCTTAAGAGATCCATCAAGTATTGCTATTTATGGTTTGCGTGGTGCTAATGGTGTAATAGCTATTACCTCTAAAAAAGCAGCCAGAGGAGAAACAAAGATCAACTTCCAGTCTGCCTATGGCATGCAAAAAGTAAATGATAAGATTCAATTAGTAGACGCTGCAGGTTTCAAAACCTTGTATACGGCTCAGTTGAAGAATCTAAATGCTGCGCCATTTGATTATACCAACTATACGGCCAATACCAATTGGCAGGATTTGGTGCTGCGTGATGCCATGATTGCAACAGGCAATTTAAGTGTGTCAAATAGTTCAGAAAAAAGTAGCACTTATTTGAATGTGGGATATACCAATCAAGAAGGTGTATTACGCAATGATAGCTATCAACGTTACTTACTTCGTTTGAATGAAGAAATTAGGTTTACAGACAAAATTAAAGTAGGAGCAGATATTACAGGATATCACTGGAACAGCAATCCTCCTGCAGCTTCTATCACCAACGCATTATGGGCTGCACCCATAGTAGGCATTAAGCAAGACGATAACACTTATTATAGCATGCCATCTTTCCAAAGAGCTCAGGTGGGCAACCCAATTGCGGCTTTAAATCGTAATGATGGTAATAGCATTGAAAAAGGCTATCGTTTTATTGGATCTGCTTTTGCAGAGATTAAATTTGCCAAATACTTCACTTGGAAGTCTGTAGTCTATGGTGATTTCTCTTTCAACAATTCAAGGAGTTTTAATAGACTGCCATTTAGTTTTGTGAACTTAGGAGAAGGAGCTGCACCAACCACTACTACTTATGACAATACCGTAAGAACTTCTGTATCACAAAGTCAGAGTGAATCTAAAAGGTATCAGCAAGACCATACCCTAACCTTCAACAAATCCTTTACTGGTGGACACGCTGTAACTGCTATGGCTGGTTATAGTTCTATCTATAGTTACAATAGTTATGTGAATGGTACACGCAGAGATACTTCTGTGAACATCAACAATAGTCCAGATTTCTGGTATATAGGTGTTTCAAATCCTAATAATCCAGGCAATTTTGATGGTGGTGGTGGAGAGAGTGCTATTGCTGGTGCTTTTGGAAGGGTGAGTTATTCCTATTTAGGCAAATACCTTTTAAACGCTACTATTAGAAGAGACGGAAGTTCCAAATTTGCTCCACAAAACAGATGGGGAACATTTGGTAGTGTTGGTCTTGGATGGGTAGCAAGTGATGAAACTTTCTTCAAAAAAATCAAAGCCATTGATTATTTAAAAATCAGAGGCGCATGGGGTTTAACAGGAAACGCCAATGGATTTGCAGACAACTTGTATAGGCCTGGTGTATCCAATGCCAGCACGGCTATTTTTGGAGACAATATTTACAGCTCAATACAAGCAGCCTATATTCCTGATCCCAATTTGCACTGGGAAACCGTTCGTGGTATTGATATAGGATTTGACCTAAGAACCCTGAAGAATAAATTAAACCTAGAGTTTACTTATTATAACAGAACCACAACAGATATTCTTACAGCAGTAAGTTTACCCAATGAAACCAGAAGCTATTTTACCAATCTAGGAGAGATCAGCAACAAAGGGATAGAACTATCTCTTGGTTGGAACGATGTAATTAACAAAGACTGGAGCTATGGCATTTCAGCCAACTTTAGTCACAACACCAATGAAGTAAAATCAATTGGTAATAATTTCAATTTCTCTATCATTGGAAACGGTGGTGCTAACCTAACTACCACAGGCCAATCCATTGGTTATTTTTATGGCTACACTCAAACAGGGATTTATCAGTCTACTGCTGACTTGAGCAAACAAGCAGCGTTTAGTAATTCCTTACCAGGTGATATCTCTTATGCTGATACCAATGGAGACGGAGTGATTACCCCTGCAGACAGAGGTTATATTGGAACACCATTTCCTCCCTATAGCTTTGGTGGTAATTTCACTTTGGCTTACAAAGGATTTGACTTTGAAATGGATTTACAAGGAATGGCGGGTCACAAAATTTATACCCAAAGAAGAACTGCCACTTTTGCTGTATTAAACTATGAAGCCAATAGGTTGAATGCTTATACAACACCCGGTACTTCTAATATTGAACCAATTCTAGATAATACCAGGGGTAATAATTTCTTGATGAGTACTTATTACCTAGAACCTGGAGATTATTTCAGAATACGTAACCTACAAATAGGATACACTTTCAAGAAAAATCTATTATCCAAAGCAGGGATTAAACAAGCAAGGCTTTATTTAAACGGACAGAACCTGAAAACTTGGAGTAAAGTAACCGGTTATTCTCCCGAGCCTTTGATAGGAAGTATTTTGGGAGGAGGAGCAGACAATGGCTCTTACCCAGTTCCTGCCATTTACACTTTTGGTATCAACCTTAGTTTTTAATTGAACAATCCATTCAACATGAAAAAAATATTCAAATTCCCCACAACAATTGTCATCACGGTTTCCATTATCATGATGGGCTGTTTTGCCAGCGGATGCAAAAAGGGTTTTCTAGACACAGAGCGTCAGGGTGGTTATGATGCAGACAACTATCCTTATCCTGGTGGATCTGGTCCTTATGACCAATTCATTTTTGGAGCTTATAATGATTTGAGAAGTTTCAATGTACATAGTCAAGCTTTTATTACTGCAACCAGTATTAGAAGCGACGATGCGGACAAAGGTAGTACCCCAGCTGATGGTGGTGCTGCAGCCATTGACATGGATAATTTTCCAGTAACGCCTAGTAATAGTTTTGCCAACACATTGTGGTTGGGTTATTTTTCCTTGATTAATAAATGTAATTCAACCATTAAGGAAGTAAATACCAATACGCAAATTGTGGCAACTGATGCCATTAAACAACAAACCATTGGAGAAGCTAGATTCTTAAGGGCCTATGCTTATTTTAATATGGTGAGAATGTTTGGAAGAGTTCCATTAATTGATTCTTTGTTTACGAATCCTGCTTTACAAAATAATGTACCACAAAGTAGTACTGCACAATTGTATGCGTTTATTGAAACAGATTTAAGTTTTGCCGCTACAAACCTTCCATTAAATTGGCCAGCAAGTTTTGCAGGAAGAGCAACTCGTGGAGCAGCCACAGGTTTATTGGCTAAAGTATATCTCTATCAGCAAAAATGGCAACAAGCCATGGATGCAGCCAATACCGTGATGAACTCTGGACAGTATGATCTTTCCACTTCTTTTGATAGAATTTTTAGAGAAGAGGGAGAAAATAGTAGAGAATCTGTTTTTGAAGTACAAGCAACAGCATCCGCATCATTCCCTACTAGCAATGGTGTACAATATGCGCAGATTCAAGGTGTTCGTGGTGCAGGTGCATTTGACCTTGGATGGGGTTGGAATTCACCAAGCACTTTTTTAGAAGCTGCTTTTGAGACCAATGACCCAAGAAAAAATCGGACCATTTTATATACTAGTACTGCTACTACTTCTTATCAGTCCTTGTATGGCGAAGTATTGCCAGTAGCATTACCCAATCCACGCTATAATAACAAAGTCTATACCAATCCTGTTGTTAGAAGCACAGTTGGAAATCGCTTTGGTTATTGGATGAATATTCGCGTACTGCGTTATTCAGATGTGGTATTGATGTATGCCGAAGCCGCCAATGAAGTAGGTGGAGCCACTAATTTGACCAATGCAAGAAATGCTTTGAACAGTGTTCGCCTACGTGCAAGAAACGGTGTTGCGGGTATTTTGCCAGACGTTACTGCTGCAGATCAAATAAACTTAAGAGATGCCATTAGAAAAGAAAGACGTGTAGAGTTGGCCATGGAGCACGAGAGATTTTTTGATATTGTTAGATGGGGTATTGCACAAGCGGCCATGGGTGCTGCTGGCAAGTCTAATTTCTCTAGTAGTAGGGATGGATTATTACCCATTCCACAAACTCAAATTGACTTGAGTGCAGGTGTTTTAACACAAAACCCCGGTTATTAATTCCATTACCAAAAAAAAATTGAGCAATGAAACTATCTAATAATATCAACCTACAATACTTGCTTATTTTGGCAGTATTTGCCATCATGGGCGTTTCCTGTAAGAAGGATGGAAACCCCAACAATCTGCCCAGTGTTAGTACCGCTAGTTATGAAGGCAAGATTGATGGATATACTAGTTCTAATGAGGTCTTTCCAGAAAATATGATTGCATATTGGAGCTTTGACGATACCAAGAATGAGTTAGTTTCTGGTACAGCACCTTCAGCATCTGCCAATGATAGTTATGTCACTGGTGGTGTTAGGGGAAAAGCACTAAGCCTTGCAGCAGGGTATTTGTACTTTCCTGTACAGTTACAAAAATTCAAAACCGATTCTTTAAAAAGTTGGACCATTAG
>CALRXZ020000022.1:0-38350 GCA_943372255.1 Chitinophaga pinensis | reverse complement strand
AAAACCTGTCTTTCTTTTTATTCTTACTTGCAGCATTTGTTACAGGCATGGGTGTAGAAATGATTGGAGTCAATACAGGCGCTCTTTTTGGAATCTATCAATACGGTACTGTCATGGGTGCCAAACTCAATGGGGTTCCTTGGTTAATTGGCATCAACTGGTTTGTATTGGTTTTTTGTTGTGGAGTAGTCATGCATCAATTGCATAGATGGCTTCACTTGCAATATGAATTATTAGACATTAATATGGCGGGTTGGGTAGAGAAATTATCCCTGCTTTTAGACGGCGCTTTTCTAGCTACTTTTTTTGACTGGGTCATGGAACCCGTTGCCATGAAACTAGGATTCTGGGATTGGAAAGACAACCTAGTTCCAAATTTTAATTATGGTTGTTGGTTTCTGATTAGCATGGCCTTGCTTTGGTTGTTTGGGAAACTGAAATTCAATAAAAGCAATCCTTTTGCGGCTCATTTATTAATAATACAAGCACTTTTTTTCTTAGCATTAAGAACATTTTTATGATATACTATATTCTAATTACCCTAGCTACTTTTCTTGTGATGGAGCCTGTTACATGGTTAACGCATCGTTATGTGATGCATGGATTTCTTTGGTATTTGCATGAAGACCATCACCAAAAAGGAGATGGATTTTTTGAAAAAAATGATGCGTTCTTTGTCATTTTTGCCATTCCTTCTTGGCTTTGCATTATGTTAGGTAGCATGAACCAATTGTATTGGGTGGTGTCAATAGGTGCAGGAATTGCACTTTATGGTTTTGCTTATTTTCTGGTGCATGAAATTATTATACACCAACGTTTCAAACTCTTTACACGTAGTAATAACAAATATATCAAAGCCATCAGATGGGCGCATAAAATGCACCACAAACATTTGGGCAAGGAAGAAGGAGAAAGTTTTGGAATGTTGTTAGTAGCCAAAAAATACTGGGACAAGGTTAGAAGAGACGAGGCTTTACAAAACAAAGCCCAATAAATTCTTAAGCCTTGGAAGCTGCCAACCTACATAACCTTACTCAGACAAATCACTATGATTATATCATTACAGGGGCGGGTTGTGCGGGTTTGAGTTTGCTCATGCGTCTAATGGAAGATTCCTTCTTTTCTGAAAAGCGCATCTTGATCATTGACGCATCGCCTAAGCAAAGCAATGACCGCACTTGGTGTTTTTGGGAAGCAGGAACAGGTTTATTTGAACCCATTGTAAAACATAGTTGGGAGCAAGTAGCATTTGCCTCCAATGATTTTTCAGGTCAATTACAGTTGAGTCCCTATAGATACAAGATGATTGAGGGGATTGATTTTTATCAAATGGTCTTGAATAAAATTCCCGATTTTCCAAACATTCAATTCTTACAAGAAACCGTTTTGAAAATTGTTGATGGGGCTTCTAATATTACTGTAAGCACGGCCTCCGGCGATTTCAAAACTGATTTTGTGTTCAATAGTATTCCTGCATTCGCTTCTAGCAAAACTGTTCCTAGAAAAAAAGGACAATACCAATTGTTGCAACATTTTAAAGGTTGGGTAATTGAAACAGTTGAACCAGTTTTTGATCCAACTATTGCTACGCTGATGGATTTTCAAGTGGATCAATCTGCAGGAACTACTTTTATGTATGTGATGCCAACAAGCAGCACCAGGGCCTTGGTGGAATTTACTTTGTTTACTGAGGGCTTATTGCCTGAGAAAGCATATGGCAAGGCTTTGCGCGATTATATTTCTGACAAATTGAAGATTAGACAATACCAGATTAAGCACGAAGAATTTGGCATCATACCCATGACCAACCAAGCTTTTCCTTTGCAAGATGGCAGACTGATTCAAATGGGTGGAGCCGGTGGTCAAATCAAGGGAAGTAGTGGTTATGCTTTTCAGTTTATTCAGAAAAGAACTGCTGATATAGTTAGCGGTTTAAAAAAAGGCCATATCTATTTTAACAGCAAGGGACTCAAACAAATCATGGGAGAATTTTATGATACGGTCTTGTTGAACGTATTGATTAAACGCAAAATGAATGGCGATCAAATCTTCTCCCAAATTTTTGAAAAGAATCCACCCGCGTCCGTGTTCAGATTTTTAGATAATGAATCTTCACTTATAGAAGACCTAAAGATCATGAATAGTGTACCAACAAGCATATTTTTTCCTGCAGCTATTCAAGAACTGCTGCGTTAAATACCAATCATGAAAACCATTATCACTCTTACATTAAATCCTGCTTTGGATAAAAGCATTGAAATAGACAAACTGGTACCTGATAAAAAACTACGTTGTTCTGATGCCGTTCTAGAACCAGGCGGCGGAGGCATCAATGTGTCTAGGGCCATTCACAAATTAGGCGGCAGTTCTATAGCATTGTATTTGGCGGGAGGCTACACAGGTAAAAAGTTCACGCAATTATTGACTCAGGAATTGCCAACTTTTCATGAATTTGAAATTGCAGAAGACACCCGAGAAAATTTTATTGTAGTAGATATTTCCGTGAACAAACAATATAGGTTTGGCATGGAAGGCCCAAAGGTTAGTGAAACCGAATGGCAGCAATGTTTGGATTTTTTAGAAGCTCAAAACGGTGTAGACTATATTGTTGCCAGTGGGAGTTTAGCCCCGGGCATCCCTCCTGATTTTTTTGGAAAATTGGCCGCACTAGCCAAACGTAAATCAGCCAGATTGGTAGTAGACACATCGGGCAAAGCCCTGCAACATGCGGTAGAAGAAGGCATCTTTTTGTGCAAACCTAATTTGGGCGAACTGAGTAGTTTGGTTGGAAAAGAAAGACTTGCACCTGATGAAATTCTATCAGCAGCCCGATCCATCATTGCCAAGGGTGGTTGTGAAGTCATGGCCGTATCCATGGGTCCCGATGGAGCATTATTAGTTACCGCTACTGAATCTTATCAAGTAAAACCACCAGCAGTTGAAGTGCATAGCACCGTTGGTGCAGGCGATTCCATGGTTGCTGGCATGCTCATGGGTCTAGCCCAAGACTGGTCTTGGAAAGACATTCTTTGTTATGGTGTAGCATCTGGCACATCCGCCACCATGAATCACGGCACAGGTCTATGCAAAAAGCCAGAAGTAGACCAAATTTTTGCCGAATTGCGTCAATAAAGGATGAAACATTACTTTTGCCTCCTAAGTAAGGATCTTGCTTCCATTAGAAGCATATTGGCCTCGTAGTACAACGGATAGTATGCGAGTTTCCGAAGCTCTTGATTCAGGTTCGATCCCTGACGAGGCCACAAAGCCCTGGCACGCAGTGCCGGGGTTTATTTTTGCGAAGAGGCGAATCCAAGCTCGCTTGAGTGAGCCGATGAGCAAAAATAAACCCCCAGCAATCGAAGATTGCTGAAGGGCTTTGAGTAAGTCCCCAACGAGAGGCAGCCTGCGCAGCAGGCAATCCTGACGAGCACCTCCCTAAGCTAGATATTGCGAATGTGAACCCTGCGCCAGCAGGCAAACAAAACGCTCCTTCTAATTTTCGCGAATGTGAACCCTGCTTCAGCAGGCAAACAAAAAGCCTCATTTCTTTTTCGTCAATCTGAACCCTGCTTCAGCAGGCAATTCATAAGCTCCCTCCAATTAAAGTTAATGTGCATCCTGCTTCAGCAGGCAATCAGCACGCCTCCCTCCAATTCCACAATCATCCCATCGCGCCAGCCCAATAAGTCAACATAAAGTTGTAATTTTATAATGACCCCTAGAGAAACCGTCATCATCAAATTATAAAAGATGAGTGCTTACCATGATAATCTAGATCCAGAAGTAAATTTTGTTTTGTCTAAATACGAAACACTAATCATCACTGGAAAACTGGGTGGTTGGGAATTCAATTTTAAAACAGGGGAATTTTGGTGTAGCCGAGAATATTTTGATATGTTGGATAGGGCTACTCCAAATATGCCAAAATGGGAACTGTACCCCTTACAAGATGGCTGGATTAATTTGTTACATCCAGATGATCTTAAAAAAGCTCAAGACTATTTTAAAGAATACCTACAAAGTTTAGAAGGACTCTATGAACAAACAGTACGCATGCAAAAAGCGGATGGTACTTATGCTTGGATTCTTTGTAGGGCACAAACGCTTAGAGATAAAATTGACAATAGTCCAACCGGCCTCATCATTGGAACCCATATAGACATTACCAAAAACAAGTTGCTTGAATTGGAACTACAGGCCAGTAAACAAGCAGCTTTAAAAGACAATGCTTTATTGCGTTCCATTATTAATAGTCCAGTGGATGTATTTGTAGTAGCTCTTGATAAAAATTACAACTGTGTCACCTTTACTAATGCATATAAAGCATATGTGCAAAGAAAATTAGGAAAGACTATAGAAGTTGGCACCAATATGCTTAGCATGTTTGCAGATCATATACAACCTATTATGAAGGAAGCGTATGATCGTGCTTTGAACGGAGAGAGTTTTACAAAAAATTTAGAACTGGCACATGATAAAATAAATATTACTTATAACGAGAATAGGTATAGTCCCATCATTGATGAAAATGGTCAAATAATTGGATTAACAGCCATAGTGCAGGATGTAACAGAAGTTAAGAAAACAGAGTTGTCAAATAGATTAAATGAATTAAGGTATTCAGCCATTTTCTCTGGGGCAAGCGATGCCATTTTTATTGCAAACGCAGCAACAGGAATCATTGAAGATGCCAATTTGAAAGCCACCGAATTAATTGGTTATTCTAAGGAAGAGATCATTGGTATGCACCAAGTGCAACTACATCCTGCATCTGAGTTGGATTTTATTAAGAGAAGTTTTGCTGAATTCACTGAGGATGCTAACTATCATTCTGTTGAATGTCATGTTGTACATAAATCAGGTTCAAATATTCCTGTTTTAATTACAGCTGGTACAACATTCCAAATTGGTGACAATTATTACTTAGCGGGCTATTTTAAGGACATGTCTGAGTTTAAAGCTGCCGAATCAAAAATAGAAAGTACCCTTGAGTTATTGTCTAATGCCGAATCTATTTCACATACAGGAAGTGTAGAGATAAACATGCTTAATGGTAGTAGAATCTGGAGTGATGAGCTTTATAGAATTTTGGGTTATCAACCTGAAGAAGTAGAACCTCAGAGAGAACTATTTATTAGCAAAGTAATTCCTGAAGAAAGAGATGGTTTTATTAAATGGCAAATTGCTGCATTCGAGAATCAAGGAAAAGCTAGTCCAATTGAAGTTACAATTAAAAGGAAAGATGGATTGGAAAGAGTTTTGTTAGTCTCTGGTATGACTTACTTTGATGAATCAGGCAAGCCATATAAACATATAGCCGTTTTGAATGACATTACAGAACGTCAAAAAATGTTAAAAGGCCTTGAAAAGCAAAACAAACAATTATTAGAAATTGCTTGGTCTCAATCTCATTTAGTAAGGGCCCCTTTATCTAAAATTATGGGCTTATCAGCTGCTATTCAAAATAGAATAATTAATGAGGAAAAAGTTGGAGAGTTTTTAAATTATATTCAGCAATCAGCACAAGAACTAGACAATGTTATAAGACAGATTTCAAATAAAACTGCTACTATTGATATAGAAAGAGATTGATTAATAGCTTGAAATGTGGAGGTTCCCGACGATATGCAGTTCTGATGAGTACCTTCTTGAGCTAGATTTTGCCAAAGTGACCCCACACCAGCAACGAAACAAATCTCCCCAATCTAACATCATGAAAAAAACACTTTTAATATTCATTGTAGGATTCTTTTCTCTAAATCTTTCTCTAGCTCAGAAAAAGCAAACAATCATGATCAATGATTTTGAAAACAATCCCCCCACTGAAAACTGGTGGAGGGTTAATGAGCAAGTAAAATTTTCCTATAATCATATCAAAAAGGATCAAGTAAATCAGTATTCTAAAAGCGGCCTTTACATAAGATGGGATTCAATCCCTTCCAATCAACCTTTTACATGGTTTACAGACTTAAAAGCAGACACACTTGCAGCCGATGGAATGGAGGCTACCTGGAAAAGGTTTCAACAGAACACTTGGCTTTCATTTTGGTGTAAAGCTGGAGATGCAGATACGCTAATGCTTCATTATCTTGTTCTAAGTAAAGGACATAGCAGCAAATGGGGGGCTACCAACATGTTGCCTGTGGTTGATAAAAAGTGGACCTTTTATAAAGTGCGATTCCAAGATCTGCAATATGAAAACTGGGGTAAAATCAAAGCAGATTTTGATTTAAAAACCGATATCGGCCGATGTTTTGAAGTGGGTTTAAGATCTAGTACGGTCAGTAAAAAAGGGTATATTGAAGCTTGGTTTGATAATATAAAACTAACCAATTACGAACCCTTCAACTGACCTTAGGATTTATAAAAAATGAACAAAAATTGGGGTTAAATAGTTGTTTTTGATTAACTGTATAGAATTGTCTTAATCAGTTTCTGACTACCAGTGTTTCAGGTTTTTGATAAAGCTAGTTAATTCATTCGCCATTCGTTGGTGTTCTGCTGTATTCGGATGCCAATCACTTCCATTGGGAATAAAACTGCTAAATTCAAAATAGTGAACATTGGTAACACTGCTTTCTTTTACTACCCGATGAATCATTCTTTGTAATAAGATCCATTTTTCACCCCCAGGATTTGGACCGGCGGCACAAATGATAGTTGTATTAGGATAATATGATTTTATTTTTTCTATGAATTGCAAGTAGGCCGATACAAATTTATTTTCGTCAAGCGCAACAGATACATCATTGGTGCCAAGTTCAATTACAACAACCTGTGGTTGATATGATGCATAATTCCATTTTACTTTACTATTTTGAATTATCTCATCAAACAAAAGGGGCTGCGTAAATTCGGTTTTTCCACCATAACCTTGCACCATGCCAATTCCTGATCTGCATACTGCTGTATATTCTGCATTTAAGTTTCTAGAAGTAATTGAACCATAGCTAGTATAGTTGTTTTCTGTTTCATAACTAAAATGCTCATCATGACTTTTTCCTTCTATTCCATAGCCACAAGTATATGAATCACCTATAAACTCAATTTTTCTATCCTTGATTTCTGGTTTAAATAACCTAGCATCTTTGTCAAGATATAAACCAGCAAAAACAGTATTTCCGCCACTCCATTCTGTTTTTCTAATGATTTCTAAGCTATGTTTTTGAGGAGTTAAGTTGTTAGCCAATTGGTATACGGAATCAGTTGAATTTGTTTTGATGTTTTTTATTTGTCCATCTATTATTATTGTAAAATAATTAGAAGATTGTTCCTTAATAATCATGCTTATGTATGAACCTTCAAATATGCTGCGAATGGTACAACCAGAGTACATGAAAACCGGTCTATCAGGAGTACTAAAATCAAACCTTCCTATATAAGCAATATTGGAATTATTGGCACTTATTCTATTAGATTGTGCCGCTACAGAGAAAAAACAGAAAGAACTTATTATATAAAGAAAATATTTCATTTGAAATGTTTCTGTAATAATAGGTAAAAATGGTTTCTTTCTACAAATATTGTACATACTAATACAAGTACTATTTTCGTTCTAGAATTGTTGTTTAGAGAGTTGCTATGAAACAATGTAGCTTTCGGAAGGTTTTTAACATTTTCTTCTAAAATCTTATGGTAAGATTAGTTGCTTTATTTTTTTTGCTTGCAAGCCATTGTAATCTGCTTTATGCAGGTGAGATTCCTATGCCTATAAACGAAAGTATTGGTAATCCCATTAAATTTGAGATTACACCCACTCAAAAAAAAGGGCAGTATTCATCAACTCGTCCTGTAGTTTATCAATTGCTGGTTTCAAATAAATCTAAGGTTGATGAAGTTGGCATTTTAAAATATGAAGTTTTATATAAGGGTAAAGAAATTTTGGTTCAATCTTTTGATGTGAATATCACAGCTGGAAATTCGCTCAAATCTAAAATTAATATTCCAGTTGAATACGATGGTAGTTATGAAGTTAATTTTCATTTAGAACTACTAAACTTTAATGGAACCATCAAAGAGACTTTTAGTTTTAATGGGGATCAAGGCAATATTGAATCGGCTCTAGTCAATGGCAAAATTTCAAATTCAAAGAATGCGTTAATTAATAATAGTAAAACACCAGAGAAAGCCCCGAGTATTTATGGAGACCAGTCTAAAAATGAGCCTGTAAATATTGAATATGATGAGGATGAAGGAGAAATTATTTCAACAGTAACTCCTGCTGTTAAAGATGGCACTTTTAATCAGGGCGATAAAATTGTGTACAATATCAATTTAAAAAGTACGTATTCAATTCCGCAAATAGGGAATATGAATTGTCAGATTTTGAATATTAAAAACGAAGTTGTTTATGAACAAAGTAAAGTCATTAAATTAGGAAGATTCGACGAAGATTTTTACACGGTAAAATTGAAGTCTCCTGAAAGTGGAGGCATGTATAGAATGCGTTTATGTTTGAATTTAAGCGCCTATGATGATACTACTTTGTACTCTTTTGGTTATGACCTAGTAAATCTTAAAACACCCTATCATAAGCCGCCGGATTTTGATGTTTTCTGGTCTAGCACAATGGCTGAATTAGCTAAGGTAGATCCTCAATATAAAGTTTCTATTTCAGATGAATATACCAATGATGATTACATGGTTTATAGAGTGGATATGATGTCCTATCAAAATATTCCAATTTATGGTTGGTTATCTGTTCCAAGAACAAAAGGACGATTCCCCGTCATTGTAGGATATGGAGCTTATCTAAGAACTATTTACCCTGAGTTTTTTAATAATTATGCCTGTTTTATGTTAAATGCGCGGGGTGCAGATCCTACAATGATGCATCTAATTAATCCAGAAAAAAGGGAGCTTTTTGTAGTTGGTATTGAAAGCAAGGAAACATATGTCTATCGTGGAATGTATATGGATTGTATTCGTGCAATGGATTTTGTAACTTCTCACGCTGGAGAATTTAATTTTGATTTGGATAGAGTGGGTGTTTACGGTGGTAGTCAGGGAGGCACATTATCTTTGGTAACAGCAGCATTACTAAAAAGGAGAATAAATACAGTGTCTGCAGATTCACCCGTTTACTGTGATTTATACAGCACTTTAGAAATCATAGCCGATGAATCAAATCCTTGCTATATTTTAAGAGATATCCAAAATTTACCACAGACTGATCCCGCTTTTTCAAGAGAAAATATTTTAAATACATTGAGTTATTTTGAAGTTCAAAATTTTATGCCTTCAATTACTTGTTCGGTATTAATTGGAACTGGATTAATGGATATGATTGCGCCACCTTCAACTGTCATTGGTGCATTTAATAAGCTTACACCAAAAGTCAGGGCCCAAAGTGAAATCTATACATACCCTTCTTTAACCCATGAAGTCCCCGAAAAACACTATACCATTCGTGGTTACTGGATGAATGAAAAACTAACTGAAAAGAGACACAAGAACAATTATTAACTTGTAGCTGAGGGTTTTAAATTCAAGCTGTATTCAAATTTTCAACTAGGTTATTCTTTTTTATCTATCCCATTTCATCTTGCCCTAAATAAACCTTTTACTTTGAAAAGGTCTTTTTCCGCAAAGGAAATTTTAGTATAAGTATTTCGTCAATTAATTGCTATTTCTCTCCTTTTGGAAATCGTATGTAATTATTTGAATACTTATATTATAATGGCTATCACAGTTTGTTAATGTTATCATAGCAAGCAACATTTTTAGTTAAACAAACTATAAAAGAAATTTACTGTTCATAAAGAAAAACAATTGCTTTATGAATCTAACATTTTTAAATGCGCAAGTTATTGCAAGTGACAATTACGTTGCGTTCACATTCTTTATTGGATGTATGGCTATGATGGCCGCTTCAGTGTTCTTTTTCTTTGAAATCCAAAACACTTCAGCTAAATGGAGAACATCAGTTTTGGTTTCTGGATTAATTACATTTATTGCAGCTGTGCATTATTACTACATGCGCGGTTACAACCTAGAAACAGGAGATTCTCCTACATTTTTCCGTTATGTAGATTGGACCTTGACTGTACCTTTAATGTGTGTTGAATTTTACTTGATCACAAAAAAAGCAGGAGCTAAGATTGGATTATTATGGAAGTTGATCTTTGCTTCTTTAGTAATGTTAGTTACTGGCTATTTAGGTGAGACAGTAGACAGAGACAGAAGCGTTCTATGGGGAGTTATCAGCGGAGCAGCTTATTTCTACATTGCATACTTAGTATGGTTTGGTGAAGTTGCAAGTTTGGCTAAAAATGCAGGTGATGCAGTACAAAAAGCTACAAAAACATTGGCTTGGTTTGTCTTAGTTGGTTGGGCTATTTATCCTCTAGGTTATATCTTAGGAACTCCAGGTGGATTATTTGGTATACAATTGGTAAGTGATCCAGCAGCGGCTACGCACGCAATGGACATTGTGTACAATATTGGTGATGCTGTAAATAAAATTGGTTTTGGATTAGTGATTTATGCGCTTTCTCGTAAAGAAGCTGCATAGTTTTAACTAACTATTGAAAGCATGCTTTGTATCTCAAAATACATAGCATGCTTTTTTTCTATTACTAGATTTTATGTTACAAACAGAAAAAGTTGATATCATTATTTGTGGGGGAGGCTGCTCTTCCATGTTACTGCTATTTCATTTGCAGCAATATCCAGCATTTAATGATTTAAGCATATTGGTGATTGAAAAAGAACTTAAACCCCAACCAAAAACCTGGTGTTTCTGGCATAAAGGAAATCATCCTCTTCAACACCTAATTACAAGCTCTTGGAAAAAGATTCAATTTGGATCAAAGCAGTTTATTACCATACAAGAAATTAACCCCTATACTTACTCATCTATAAAAGGGGAAGATTTCTTCAATTTTTTTTCGAATGATTTTCTACCTCAATTTCCCAATGTACAAATTGTAAAGGATGAAGTAATTCATATTGAAAAAACTTCTGCTCAGTTTTCTACTGTGATTTGTAATAACGGTAACTATACTTCAAATACCGTATTTAGCAGTTTAATTGGAAAAGAATTTCACAAAGCTCCCATTTTTTTATGGCAACATTTTAAAGGTTGGCATATCAAAACAGAAGAAAACATATTTGATGAAAAAAGTATGACAATCATGGATTTTGGGTGTTGTCTGCCAAATTCATTTGATTTTGTTTACATCTTACCCTATTCAAAAAATGAAGCATTAATTGAGATTACAGCTTTTTCATTTGAATTATGGAATGAGACTGATTATTTGAATCAACTAAATGTATTTATCTCTAGTAAATTGGGTGGGGTTAAGTATCAAATATTTGCAACGGAACAGGGTAAAATTCCAATGGTTGATTTTAATCATTCAACTTTAGGAACTGCTGGCGAAATATTAATGGGAACGGCATCAGGAAAAATTAAAGCTTCGTCTGGATATGGATTTGAAAAAATGCGCATAGATGCAGCATTACTGGCAAGTAACTATTTTGCTAAAAACACTCAAATAAAACAAGTTCCAAAAAGGTTTAAATTTTATGACAAACTTCTTTTAAAAATAATTTTAGAAAAACCAGAACAGGCCGTTTCAATTTTTGGAAAGTTATTTAAAAAAATTCCCATTCCGCTAATCTTAAAATTTTTATATGAGGAAACAAGTCTTTTTGAAGAAGCTATGATTTTTAAAAAATTACCTGCATTTCCATTTATCAAAAGAATTTTCAATTAATATGAAATCTTCAACAACCTATTTAATAGCGCTTTTAATAACTGGACTGTTTTTTAAAATTATCATACTTCTTTTTCCTCAGAAGCAATTCATCATTGAAATTTTAGTACTTTTTATTGGGCTAGTTTTAACCGGTATCCCTCATGGAGCCATAGATCATCTAGTTGCAAAAAAAACTGCAGACAAAAAATCAAATACATTTACACTAGCTCATTTTATTTATAGGTATTCTATATTGATGTTAATCTATGGTTGTATCTGGTGGTTAGCTCCCGGACTAAGTTTGTGTTTATTTATTTTATTTACTGCATATCATTTTGGCGAAACTGACATGCATTATTTTGGAAAAGGAAATAAGTTTATAAGTTTTTTGTTTGGAATGAGTCTAACAGCGTGGCTATTGTTGCCGCATCAGGAAGAATTAATAAATTGGTTACAGTTAATCCTTCCAAAAACTGACCCTATTTTTATTCTTATAAAATTCCTTTTTAAAATAAAATCTTTATTTTTTCTTTTATTAACAGGTATGCTTTCTTTTCCAAGAAAGTACAAAAGGGTAGAATGGATTTTATTTATTCTAGTGCTTATACTTTCTAATAAATTAGGCTTAATAGCCGGCTTTGCATTTTATTTTTCCGGCTGGCATGGTTGGCAAGCATTTAATGACATCAAAAATTATATTAGTTCAGAGAATACAGTTTTCCAATTATGGAAGAAAGCCATTCCATTTACTATGCTTTCATTGGTAGCTTTGATTGTTGTTTATCTCATAACACCAGGTTCCGTTTGGCAAAATCTTGGAGCTCCGGCTTTAATTATTTTGATTAGCTTATTGACCCTTCCTCACATGCAGGTGATGCAGCAGATTTATAAGCATGAATAAATAGTATAGAAAAAAATCTAGTGAGTTACTTATTCTTAAGCTTCTCCTATCCTTATCCTCCTAATCAACAAACCCATTACCACAGCTAACGCAACTACCACAAAATAAATATACCTCAACCCAAATGCACTAGCCAAAAATCCAACTAACGGTGGCCCAATTAAAAATCCCAAATACCCAATGGTAGATACTGCCGCAATAGCCACCCCACTGGACATAGATGTAGATTTTCCGGCATTACTAAACAGAAAAGGCACCACACAGGAAACCCCAAATCCACAAAGCATAAAACCAACAATAGCAGGAATCAAACTATGAAAACTAGCAATCAGAAAAGCCCCAAACCCAAGTAGCAAACTAGAAATCAACAATAGTTTTTTATTACCTAATTGATTGGCCAACCAGTCTCCCATTAATCTACCTGAAGTCATGCAACACAAATAAGCCACAAAACCCATATTTACATAACCCTTGGATAAATGCAATTCTTTGGATAAATAAATTCCACTCCAATCACTCATAGTACCCTCACATAACATGCAACAAAAAGCAATCAAACCTAGGTTCAACAGTGATTTATCTGGAAGGGCAAATGCCGGTTTTTTAGCATCGGCAATAGCAGAAGTATCTAAAGTATTCCCCCAAAAAATTACAATCAAAACCAACGACAAACCTGTCACCAAGACTAATCTGAATTCTGGCATCATGCCAAGGGAAATTAAAATAGACGCAAATGCAGCCCCAGTCAAACTAGCAATACTCCAAACACCATGAAAGCTGGCAATAATAGATTTCTGGTAGAATTGCTGCACCCCTATGGATTGGGTATTAATTGCAATATTGAACAAGTTTCTAGATGCCCCAAACGCAAAAAGAACCATAGCCATTTGCCAAACCTTGTCTGCAAAACCAATACAACTGAGTAGTAACACATATATAATGGCACCACTGAGTACAATGTTTCTGCTTTTGTATTTGCCTATTAACCAGGCTGATAAGGGCATAGTAAGCATTAATCCGGCAGGTAAGCTAATTAAAAGGGTACCCAATGCGACATCAGTAAGTTGAAGTTTTTGTTGTAAATGAGGTATACTTGAAGCCCAATTGGCATAAACAAAACCAGAAACAAAGAAAAACACCTTTACTGCAAGACGAATCTTGACTGCTGGGATGTTCTGTTCATTTTTCTGGTTCATCTTAATAGATTACAACTTGTTGGCACAAGGTTAAGCAATCTAAAGGGAAAAGTAACCTGAAGGGCCAACTGGAAGTTTCAAGAATCACCTAATTTTCGTAACTTACAATCCTGAAAAAGCCAATCGCCATATTATTCCTAAGCATTTACCTGCTAGCCACCACAGAAGCCCACCAGCTTTTTAAGTTGCCCGTTGTATTCCAGCATTTTGTGGAGCACCAACAGGAAGATAGTAGTATTAGTTTTCTTCAGTTCTTAGATATTCATTATATGCACGGTAGTCCCAAAGACGCTGATTATGACCGTGACATGCAATTGCCTTTTAAAAAATCGGCTGATTGTGTTTCAGTAATGGTTAGTGCAGCAGTGGCGGATCAATTAACCAATACCCTTGAACATCCTGTGTTTTTTATACAACAAGACAAAATAGAATTGGATCATAACAAACCACTTTCCTCTTGTTTGTCCAATATCTGGCAGCCTCCTAAATATTGTTAGTAATTCCTTTTTGTAAATGACTAATGGTTCTCAACCATTGGCTACATTGCTATAGGCATTTGCTATAGCAAGATTCCATCATTACTAAACAGATTTAAATGCTAAATGCAATCATCCAATTTTCCATTAGGAATAAACTGATCATAGGCTTGTTTGTGATTGGACTAATTGGTTATGGTACCATTCAGGTAACCAAATTACCCATTGATGCTGTGCCGGACATTACCAATAATCAGGTACAGGTCATTACCATTGCCCCTTCTTTTGGTGCAACCGATATAGAACGCTTGATCACTTTTCCCATTGAACAAGCCAATAACAATATTTCAGGGTTAAAAGAAATTAGAAGCTTTTCCCGTTTTGGTCTATCCCTTGTAACCATTGTCTTTGACGATGCTACCGATGTATACTGGGCAAGACAACAGGTATCAGAACGCTTGCAGAAAGTGCAGGCCATTATTCCTCAGGGTATAGGGATTCCGGAACTAGGTCCAGTGAGTACGGGGCTTGGAGAAATTTATCAATACGTAGTCAGACCCAAGGAAGGCTATGAAAATAAATACAACGAAACAGAACTAAGAACTATACAGGATTGGATTGTTAGAAGACAATTATTAGGTGTAAAAGGTGTGGCAGAGGTGAGCAGTTTTGGAGGTAAGCTCAAACAGTATTCTATTGAAGTTGATCCTGCTAAATTGCAGAGCTATGGGATTACTATTTCTGATGTTTTCAAAGCATTGGAAAACAATAACCAAAACACCGGGGGAGCGTATATTGAAAAAGGTCCCACTGTTTTGTATATCAGAACAGAAGGTTTATTGGGAAGTATTGAAGACATAGAAAATATTTCTATCAAGGAATTAAATGGAGGCGCACCGCTTTTTATTAGAGATGTAGCGGATATTAAAATTGGAAACGCCACCCGTTATGGCGCCATGTGTTATAACGATAAGGGTGAAGTAGCAGGCGCCGTAGTGATGATGCTCAAAGGCGCCAATAGCTCTGACGTGATCAAAGACGTAAAAGAAAGAATTGCCCAAATTCAAAAAACTGTACCCGAAGGCATTGTCATAGAACCCTTCTTAGACAGAACCAAGATGGTGAACAATGCCATTGGTACGGTTGAGAAAAACTTGCTTGAAGGAGCATTGATTGTGGTGTTTGTGCTGGTATTATTCCTTGGTAATTTTAGAGCTGGAATACTGGTAGCATCGGTGATTCCATTGGCCATGTTGTTTGCTATTATCATGATGAACCTATTTGGTGTAAGTGGTAACCTCATGAGTTTGGGGGCTTTGGATTTTGGTTTGATTGTAGATGGAGCCGTGATTATTGTAGAAGCAGTGATGCATAGATTGGGGCATAGCAAGCATTTTGTGAACATCAACAAATTGAATCAAGTTGAGATGGATGAAGAGGTGAATAATTCTGCCAGTAAAATGATGAACAGTGCTGTTTTTGGACAGATCATCATCTTGGTAGTTTATTTACCCATTTTTACCTTACAAGGAATAGAGGGCAAGATGTTCAAACCCATGGCACAAACCGTGGCCTTTGCGCTCTTAGGGGCGTTTATATTGTCCCTGACTTATATACCCATGATGAGTGCTTTCTTCCTGAGTAAGAAGATCAAACACAAACCCAATTTCTCTGATCTATGGATGGGAAAAATTGAAAGACTCTACCAAACAGTATTAAACAAAGTCATTGGTTATCCCAAATTAGTTCTGTCTTCTGTAGTAGCTTTATTTGTAGTAGCCATTTTTGTATTAACTACACTTGGTGCAGAGTTTATTCCAGCTTTGGAAGAGGGAGACTTTGCAGTAGATACGCGTGTTTTAGTGGGGAGTAGTTTAAAGACTACTATTGAGAATACCCAGAAAGCTGCGCATATTTTAAAAACAGAATTTCCTGAAGTTGAGAAAGTAGTCACCAAGATAGGTAGCGGAGAAGTTCCAACTGATCCCATGCCCATGGAAGCTAGTGATATGATGGTGATTTTAAAACCTAAAGAAGAGTGGACATCTGCTAAGACCTTTGATGAATTAAGTGAAAAAATGGGTAAAGCATTAGAGGCTGTACCCGGTGTTACTGCTGGTTTTCAGTATCCAGTTCAAATGCGTTTTAATGAATTGATGACGGGTGCTAGACAAGACGTTGTCTGCAAAATATTTGGAGAAGACCTAGACAGTCTTGCGGCATTGGCCAATAAATTGGGTGTGATTGTCAATACGGTGGAAGGTGCTAAAAACTTGTATGTAGAAGCTGTTGCAGGTATGCCACAGATCATCATCAATTACAATAGAAATACCATTGCACAATATGGGCTGAGCATTGCCGATATTAATAAAGTAGTCAACACGGCTTTTGCGGGACAAACCACGGGTATGCTCTTTGAAGGAGAGAAAAGATTTGACGTAGTAGTGCGTATTGGCGGGGAACAGAAAAAAAATCTACAAGACATTCAAGGTTTATTGATTCCAACACCTAAGGGGACCCAAGTACCATTGAGCCAGTTGGCCGATGTACAAATTAAAGAAGGTCCTAACCAAATTCAAAGAGAAGACGCCAAGAGAAGAATTGTAGTAGGGTTTAATGTGAGGGGTAGAGACGTACAAAGTATAGTGCATGAATTACAAGAAAAGGTAGACAAACAACTCAAGTTTCCTACGGGATATTATGTAACCTATGGAGGTGCTTTTGAAAACTTAAATGCTGCCAAGCAAAGATTGATGATTGCAGTGCCCGTTTCATTGTTGTTGATTTTTATCCTATTGTATTTTGCTTTTAGTTCTATCAAGCAAGGATTGCTCATTTATTCTGCCATACCATTATCTGCTATTGGTGGTATTATTTCCTTAGCAGCACGCGGCATGCCTTTTAGCATTAGTGCAGGCGTTGGATTTATTGCCTTATTTGGGGTAGCGGTATTAAATGGGATTGTGTTAATTGCGGAATTTAATTTGTTGAAAAAAGAAGGCATTACAGATGTAAGAAGGATTGTGCTTATGGGCACTAAAGTGCGATTGCGTCCAGTACTCATGACCGCTTTTGTTGCTTCACTTGGATTCTTTCCAATGGCAGTTAGTAATGGGGCGGGAGCAGAAGTACAAAGACCATTGGCAACCGTTGTAATTGGAGGATTATTATTGGCCACTTTCTTAACCCTTTTTGTATTGCCTGTTTTATACATGCTTTTTGAAAAAGGCGGAAAACCTAAAAAGATGAAACATCCTATTGCAGTCATGATTTTGCTAATAGCTGGTGGAATGAGTTTGTCTCAACCGCTATTGGCTCAAACACCTATCAGCCTTAAAGCTGCTATTGATACCGCTTTGCACAATAACCTGCAAGTGAAAAATGAGCAGTTAAAAGCCAGGTACCAAGAAGCGTTAATAGGTACATCTAATAACCTGCCACAAACCAATTTTATGGCAGAAGCGGGGCAGATCAATAGTATTTATACAGATACCAAATTTTCTTTGTCACAGTCTTTTAGTTTTCCATCGGTATATACCAAACAAAAAACCTTGTTGCAAGAAGAGTTTAAGTCTGCTGTGTTGAACGTTGCACTCAAAGAAGCCCAACTTAAAAAAGACCTTGCACATGTTTATTATGGCATTGTTTATTTAGACCAGAAACAAGCACTGTTGCAATACACGGATAGTCTTTATAGAAGTTTTTATAAAAGAGCAGAACAGCGCCTAGCTAAAGGAGAAACCAATCTCTTAGAAAAAACAAGTGCAGAAACCCAGCTAGGTCAAATTGGGATTCAATTAAAACAGTTGGCGCAGGATCAGTCTGTACTCTTATTGCAGTTTCAATTGTTGTTAAATAGTTCAATAGCCTACAAACCGTCTAAAACAGACTATCGCTTAAGCTATCAAGGAGTTTTAGATAGTGCTTTACTTAAAGAGCATCCTAGTTTAAAGCTGATTCAACAACAGCAGCAAATGGCAGAAGCACAGATTGGTTTAGAGAAAAGCAAAAAGCTACCCGAATTAAGTGTGGGTTATAACAATACCAGTATCAAGGGTATGGGTGCAGATAATGTGCTCTATGGTGCTGGTCAAAGATTTAGCGCCGTGCAATTGGGTATTGGGATTCCCATTTTTGCTAGGTCTCAAAACAATCGGATTGCAGGTGCCAAATTGAACAAACAAGTGGCAGAAAGCAATTATCAAGTTGGGATCCAAAGTTTGGAGAACGCTTATTTATCAGCCAACCTTCAGTATCAAAAGAATCTGGAAACACTTAAGTATTATGAAGAACAGGCACTCAAAAATGCAACAGTCATTACCAATACGGCCAATCAGCAATTAGCTGCTGGTAGCATCAATTACCTTGAATGGTTTCAATTGATTAACCAAGCTACTATTGTTAGAAGTGAACATATAGACGCCATTAGGAATCTTAATGAATCCATTATCCAATTGAATTTCATCAGTAACAAATAAAAGTCATGAAACAACTAACTTATATATTATCCATACTGCTCTTGCTCCAGGCCTGCTCCAATAAAAAAGCACCAGAAGCAAGTGAGAAAGCCGTTGTACCAAATAATGTAGTGCTAACAGACGCGCAGTTTAAAAGTGCCGGTATTCAAACGGCTTTGATGCAGCAAAAAGAAATCTCCTCAATTCTAAAAGTGAGTGGAAAGATTGATGTGCCACCGCAGAATATGGTGTCTATTAGTGTCCCACTAGGAGGATACTTAAAAACCACCAAACTATTGCCTGGCCAACACGTGAGCAAGGGAGAAGCTGTTGCTGTGATAGAAGGGGAGCAATACATTCAATTGCAACAAGACTATTTGACTACCAAGGAAAAGATTGGTTACTTGCAAAAAGAATACGAGCGCCAGCGCGATTTAAACAAGACACAGGCCGCTTCTGACAAGGCTTTTCAACAGGCTGAAACTGAGTTTAGAACACAGCAGGTCTTGATCAGTGCTTTTAGGGAGAAATTAAAATTAGTAGGGATTAACGTAGACAAATTATCTGAGAGCAATATTTCTAGAAGCATCAATATTTTTTCACCTATTGATGGTTATGTTTCTAAAGTGAATGTGAATATTGGGAAATATGTTTCTCCCACTGAAGTCTTGTTTGAACTGATCAATCCTACGGATATTCATTTGGCATTAAAGATTTTTGAGAAAGACATTGACAAGCTCTATGTTGGTCAACCCTTGGTGGCGTATACCAATAACCAGCCCAAGAAAAAACACGATTGTGAAATTCTCTTGATTGGCAAAGACATTACAGAAGACCGAAACACAGATGTCCACTGTCATTTTGAAGACTATGACAAGACCCTGATTCCCGGTACCTATATGAACGCAGAGATTGCCATTAAAAATGCAAAAGCCTTTGTGTTACCAGAAGAAGCCATTGTTTTGTTTGAAGGAAAGCAATACGGTTTTATCAAAAATGCAGACAAGGATTATAGCATGCAACTTTTAGAAACCGGAACAGTAGACAAGGGTTTTGTGGAAATTCTAAACGCGGAAAAATTAGCTGGTAAAGATTTTGTAATCAAAGGATCTTATTCCCTACTGATGAGTTTGAAAAACAAAGTGGAAGAATAGTAAATAATTACTGAAGGGTATTAGGATGAAAGGTTTTCCAACTATGCCAAAATTCTTGGTAGGCAGGAATTGGTTGTAGGTTTGCACTACTGTCAATAGATTTTCCGTTTAGCAAATATTTGTGTGTAGCTCCAAACAAACTATCTTGTTGTAGGGTAAATCTTTCATCCTTTGTATTTCTTTCAAAAGCAAAAAAGCTTTGATTGTTTTTGCCAATAACCAACATGATTGGTTTGGTATCTATCACATCATAAATAATTCTTTCTTTTACCAGCCTATTCCAATCAAAGGCTTTGCTGGTCTTACCCATTTCTATTCCTACTACCCAGGATTTTTTATTCCAAGAAAGACTATCTGTTCCAGTTAGTTTCTTTTTGCTTTTTCCTGACTCGTAATTTAATGTAGTGTCATAGCTTTTGAGGTGTGCTGGATCTGCCTGCATGATTTTTGTAGTTGGATATAATTTAATCCAATCAGCTAAGCTGGTTTGATAGCTTGGGTATTCTGGCAATTCCAAACCTTTTAGAGGACCAGTAACTGCTTCACCATTTGCCTGTCTAAACCAAGAACCCGTTGTCTTGTCTTCAAACATGGCATTAAAATGATCCATACCTACCAAACGAAAAATTTCTGTAGATCCATTGATGATAGGTTCATAAACCCTTCCTGTTCTGCAAACAGTGCAGTAAGTTATCAATACTGGTTTGCCATCTAAACTATCCATGACCAAATGATGGTAGCCAATAAAGCGAATGGGGTAGGCCTTGGTTTCTTGTTTGCCCACAATTCCTAATACCAATCGATTAGTATCTACTTTGTTTTCAGTAACCGGTTTCATGAGCAGACTAGCGGGCTGATAAAACATACTATCTGCCGCCATTTGAAAGTTGACTACATAGATCACAGCACTCAAGACTAGGGCCGGTACCCAGGCTTTCCATGCTTTGGGCCAGGAAGATTTGAACCATCCCAAGATTATAAGCAATCCAAAAAAAATACGAAATGCCCATCGCCAAGTATATAGAAAATAAGCAGCGTCTAAGCTATTCATTTCCTGACTACCAGGCATGGGCATAATGCAATAGACATTGGCCAATTCAAAAACCAAAAGACCAAGAATGCCTATATAAAAAAGCTTTTTCATTTTTAAAAGGAAGATACCATGGCCATGGATTCACGGGCCATTTGTTGGTTATATTCAAATGTCAATCTTTTGTGATTCACAAGATCAACAATGGTACCAATTAAGCAAAGTCCACCTGTAAAAAAGTACAAAATGCCCATGCCATTTTCTCCTACCATAAATCTTTGTACACCAGCAACACCAAAGAAACCAAGAATACAGCCCAATAAAACTTGGTCAGTTTTTCTTCTCTTGCCGTTATAAACAGCTATAAAACTTTGCATTTTGTGTTCAGGAATTTCCCTTGTTAAGGCTTGCAAAAAGACAAGTTCTTCACCTTCTAATGAGGGAATTAAGTTAATTAGGTTGTTGCTCATGATGTTTATTTTGTTTGATTAGTAGCCTTATTCTGTTAAATATAACAAGAACTGCCAAAATTCCCAGAGGATGGTGATAAAAGGAGCTAGCAAAGTCTGCGCGGAGCGCATAATGGATGGAATGCCCAATGCCACATCCAGGGCATTTGCCAAAACCCAACAAACTGAATACGCAAAGCGATGTCTCAGACTTGTTCACGGGTAGGAAAAACAAAACTATCAGCGCTGCTAACCAGAACAGAAGTTCAAAGTTTTTCCAAAGCCATTTGATCATATATTGTATAGCACTGCTCATTATTTACCAAATGCACCAATATTGGAACTAAAGATTTTAACTGCAATGGCTAGAAGGATGACACCAAAGAATTTGCGTACAGCCAATAAACCAGCTTCGCCTAAGGCGCGCTCAATCATTTTCAAGGACTTTAGTACTATATAGACCACAATCAAGTTGATGATAATACCGGCCAGAATATAAGCTTCGTCAAAATTGGCTTTTAAAGACATGATAGTAGTAAGCGTACCACTACCAGCAATAATGGGAAAAGCAATGGGTACCACAGAGCCAGACTTGGCGTCTTTATCACCCTTAAAAATCTCATGGCCCAATACCATTTCTAAACCCAATAAAAAGATCACAATAGAACCTCCTACAGCAAAACTTCTAATGTCTAAACCCAGGATCCTCAAAAAAGGCCTTCCTGCAAAAAGGAATAAAATCATCAGACCTCCGGAAACAAATGTGGCCTGAAAAGATCTAATCCCTCCCATTTTGTCTTTTAAGGAAATCAACAGGGGAATGGAACCCACAATATCTATCACCGCAAATAAGGTGAAGCTGACTGTTAAGAGTTGGTCTATTTGGAAATCCATATGCTGTTTTTATTAAAGATACAATTTAGGTAAAAGAAGGTCTATGTTGTTCCTTGGTAGAGGGGGTAATATTGTGTAATAGTTCATGTTCAAACCCATTTTCCGTTGGAACAATTTTTACCACCGCACCATAGTGCAACTGAAAAGCGCTAAATGATTCCTTTAAATCAATCCCCGTAATATGGGCCAAAACACTTCTTAAGACGCCACCATGACCAACGATGGCGGATGTTTGACCGGTTTGAACAATTTCTTGAAACTGAGCCACCACCCGATTGTGTAATTGCTGATAACTTTCACCACCCGGCACTACCACATGTATAAAGTCATCCATCCAGGGCTGAATTTCTGGTTTGGGAATGGCGTCCCAGTGTTGCATTTCCCAAGCTCCACAATTCAATTCCATTAAGGTTGGATGAAGACTAATACTATGTTCCGGGAAAAGCTGTTTAGCCAATTTGGAACAGCGTTGTAAAGGAGAGCTAAAGACTTGTTCAATAGATTTTGGCAGGCACTCCAATATGGCAGCTGCTTCAGATTCAAAACTTTCGGTAATATCTAAATCGGTTTGGCCATAGCAGATCCCTTTTTCTACAAGGGGGGTAGTATGTCTGATCAGGTAGATTTCCATGATGCGAATTACCGGATTTTTCCCCTAATGGCAACATGAAATGATTCATAAGTTGAAGTTTACTACATTTATCACTTACTATTTAATTATGCAAGGCAAACAGCAATTGAATCTTTTTAGCTTCACCATGATTGTGGTGGGTTTGGTGATTGGAATGGGTATTTTTAGATCTGCAGCCACCAGTGCCAAAGACGCTATTGAACCATCGGTCTATTTTACGGCTTGGTTATTGGGCGGGTTCTTTGCATTTTGTGGAGCCTTAACCTATGCAGAAATAGGCAGTCGTTTCCCCGTTACCGGGGGATATTATAAGATCTTCTCTTATGCCTATCATCCCAGTATTGCTTTTGCCATTAATTGTATTATCCTAATCAGTAACGCAGCCTCATTAAGTGCTGTGGCCTTGATTGGAAGTGGTTATATTACCAAATTGTTCCCCCAGATCAATTGGACCGATACTGACAAGGCACTGATTAGTTGTGCCGCTATTTTGATTTTTTATTTTATTAATCTACGCGGTTTGCGCATTAGTTCCAAGGCCCAGAATTTTCTGATGCTGATTAAAATAGGCATGATTCTAGTTTTAATTGCGGCCCTGTTTTTTCCAGAAAGTGGTTGGCATACTACGGTGGCGGCCCCTTCAGTACCTACCCCTGATATCAGTTGGATCCAGAGTTTGGGGATTAGCTTGATTGCGGTATCCTTTACCTATGGCGGCTATCAGCAGACCATCAATTTTGGGAATGAAGTAGCGCAACCCTCCAAGAATATTCCACGTGGTATTTTTATTGGGATTGCCATTATCATTGGTTTGTATTTATTGGTAAACCTTAGTTATTACCATATTATTGGTTTTGAAAACATGAAGGGGGAACGTGAAATTGCCTATGTAGTGATGAGCAAGGTCTTTGGTAAAACCGGTGCTGATATTTTTTCCTTCTTCCTATTCTTTGGGGTACTTGCTTATGTAAATGCTTTGCTCATGAGCAATCCCCGCGTCATGTATGCCATGAGTACAGAAGGTGCATTACCCAAAATTTTTGGAAAGCAATCAGAAAAAAATGACGTGTTGGTGTTCTCCCTCACCATTTTTGCCAGCATGTGTGTGGTCATCTTATTCTTTGCCCAAACCTTTGAGAAGATCCTCAACTTTACCATCTTCCTAGATTGTTTTGGCATGGTTGCTTCTTCTGCCACCATTTTTATTTTGCGCAAAAGAACCAAACATTTAGACGGCACCGGTATTTATAAAATGAAGCTATACCCCTTACTGCCCTTGATTTTCATGGGAGCTTATTTGTTTGTAGGCGTGAGCATTAGTATACAAACACCTAGTATTGCCCTAATTGGTATTAGTGTTCTAGCAGCTTTTATGTTGCTCTATTTTATCGCGCAGCGCTTTACTAAAACCCCCATTGTATCTACCCATCAAGAACTTGACTAATGGAACTATCATATATACTCAACGAATTTGCCGAGGAAAGGGATAATTATTTTAGGGCCATTGCCCCACCCATTGTACAGACCAGCAATTTTGCCTTCAAGACGGTGGATGATATGCGCAAGGCATTTGAAGACGAATACAGCACTTGGCTATATAGTAGGGGACTAAACCCAACCGTTGAGATTCTTAGAAAAAAGTTGGCAGCCCTTGACAAAGCCGAAGATTGTTTGGTATTCAATAGCGGGGCAGCAGCCATTTTTGCCGCGGTCTTGGCCAATGTAAAATCAGGGGATCATATTTTAAGCGTGAAAAACCCCTATACCTGGGCCAAGAAAATGTTTGAAGAGATCCTGCCCCGTTTTCAAGTGACACATACTTATATAGATGGAACAGACTTGGACAATTTTAAAAATGGGATTCAGGTAAATACTACGGTCATCTATTTGGAATCGCCCAATAGCTGGACCTATGAATTGCAAGACTTGGAAGGGATTGCTGCGCTTGCCAAAGACAAGGGTATTGTGACTATTATTGATAATAGCCATTGCACGCCACTGTATCAACAACCATTTGCTATGGGAATTGATTTAGTGTTACAATCAGCCACAAAGTATATCAGTGGGCATAGTGATACAGTTGCGGGAGTTTTAAGTGGTAGTAAAACCATGATTGAACGGATTTTCAATAGTGAGTACATGAATATTGGTTCGGGCATCCAGCCTTTTAATGCTTGGTTGCTGATTAGAGGGTTAAGAACCCTAGAAGCCCGTTTGGAAAGAATTGAAAGAACCATTCTTCAGGTTTTGCCCTATTTGCAGAACCATCCAAGGATTGATCGGGTGATTTATCCACTAGATCCGGCATTTCCACAGTATGCCTTGGCCAAAAAACAAATGACAGGTGCCGGTGGTCTGCTCACGTTTAGTATTAAGGCCCAGGAATGCCAGACCATTGAAACCTTTTGTAATTCTCTCAAACATGTGCTCATGGCGGTTAGCTGGGGTGGGCATGAGTCCTTGATTATTCCCAAATGTGCAGGAATGAAACAGGAAAACTTTGATTCGACCAATCCTGAACACCGCCTGCTCCGTTTCTATGTGGGATTAGAGTCTTCGGATTACCTGATTCAGGATCTTGAACAGGCTTTTTTGGCTATTCAAGACCTTTCATAAGATTTTTTGACGCTTTTAATCTAATTCCTTTCCGTCTGTCTAATTTTTCTGCAGGTGCAAGGCTTTGGTGTATTTTTGTTTTATATGAAGAAGTTATTCACCCTTTTTGCTTTAACAGCTACCCTTCATTCCTTTGCTCAGGAGAAATGGGATTTGCGCCGTTGTGTGGACTTTGCCATACAAAATAATATCTCCGTGAAACAGGCGGATGTACAAGCGCGTTTGTCAAAATTGCAGGCCGATCAGGTTAGAATGACCCGATTGCCCAATGTCAATTCAAATATTTCTACTACTTACCAGCGTGGATTGAATATTAACCCTACCACCAACGTATTTGAGAATATAGCCATTACGGGTGGTAATATTGGTTTGCAAGCCAATTATACCATTTTCAACTGGTTTACTAGGAAGAACAATATTGAAGCCAATGCCATTTCTGCCCAAGCAGATCAAATGAATATTGAGAGAACCAAGAATGACCTTGCCCTAACCGTGGCCAATGCTTTCTTGCAGGTGATGTTGCGTAAAGAACAGGCTAATGTGAGTAAGGTACAGTTGCAGCAATCTCAAGAGCAGTTGCAAAATACCCGCAAACTGGTTGCTGCGGGTAGCCAACCAGAGTTGAATGCCATTCAATTTGAAGCACAGGTAGAACGAGATAGTTCTACTTATATTCAAGCTTTGGCAGGGGTTGAACAGGGCTTGATTAATATGAAAGCCATTATGAACCTAGACTTTGCTACAAATTTTGACATTGTTTATCCAGATGTAGCAAGTATTCCAGTTGAAAATCTAATTGATTTGCAACCCGAATCAGTTTATAATTTGGCCATTGCCAATCAACCACAACAAAAAGTTACAGCCTTGCGTATAGAGGCAGCCCAAAGATTGGTAGCGGCTTCAAGAGGCTCTATGTATCCCACCTTTTCTGCATCTGGTTCATTAAACTCTCGATTTGCAGATAATGTTTATGATTATAGATCACAATCAATTGTTGGTCCAACAAGCGCTTATGCATTAGATAACACCAAGCAATATCCAGTATATGCCCCATTGAATTCAATTATTGGCATTGACAAAGTTGCTTTAGGTGAGCAATTAAACCGAAATTTTGGACAAGCCCTTGGTTTGAGTATTAATATTCCTCTTTTTAACGCACACCAAGCAAGAACACAGTGGGAGCGTTCAAAAATTAACGTTCGTCAAACACAATTGCAAGACGATCAGGAAAAACAAACACTACGTTCTAATATTTATAATTCTTACCAAGACGCATATTCTTCTTTACAGAAATACAATGCTTCTAAGAAAAGTGTTGCTGTATCAGAGAAAGCCTTGGACTATGCACAAAAAAGGTATGATGTAGGATTGCTGGGAACATTGGATTTGATTACTACCCGTAACAATGTGTTTACCGCCAAGATTACTGAATTGAGTAACCATTACGAATACGTTTTCAAATTAAAAGTGCTAGAGTTTTACAAAGGTCTAGGCATTAAATTATAACAACACCAAACATTAACACACAAAGAAACACTGTTTAATATGAGCAAGAAATTGATTTGGATCATTGTTGGATTGGTAGTGGTCATAGGCGTTTTGATTGGCTTGAAAAAAGCCGGTATTATTGGTAAAGAAGAAGGCACCAAAGTATCTACTGAAAAAGCGGTTAAACGCAATATCATTGAAACCGTCAACGCTAGTGGTAAAGTATATCCTGAAGTAGAAGTAAAAGTAAGCCCCGATATTAGTGGTGAAATTACAGAGCTATTTGTCAACGAAGGTGATACCGTAAGAAAAGGTCAGATCTTGGCCAGAATTTATGCCGATATCTATTCTACACAACGTGATCAAGTAGCGGCTGGTGTAAGCCAAGCAAAGGCACAGTTGTCTAATTCCAACGCAAACCTAGTTGGCTTAAAAGCTACTCTGGATAATGCAAAAGCTGTTTATGACCGTCAGAAAAAACTGGTGGATGAAAAAGTAATTTCTAGAGCAGAATTTGAAAATGCCCAACAAGCTTATCGTTCAGCTGAAGCTAGCTACAATGCTGCCAAAGAAGGATTGAAAAGTGGAGAAGCAAATATTCAAGGAGCACAGGCTCAGTTAAACAGGGCAGACAAAGACTTGTCCCGTACTGTGATTACTGCCCCTATGGATGGATTAGTTAGCTTGTTGAGCGTGAAAAAAGGTGAAAAAGTAGCAGGTAATAGCTTTAACGTGGGTACTGAAATGATGCGTATTTCTGATATGCGTTCAATTGAAGTAAGGGTAGACGTTGGTGAAAACGATATTCCAAAAGTAAAGATTGGTGATACCGCCATTGTAGAAGTAGATGCTTATATTAATCGTAAGTTCAAAGGTTTGGTTTACAAAATTGCTAACCCAAGCACGGGTAACTCTTTATCAGCTAGCTCTAGTTCTGATGTAACCAATTATAAAGTTCATATTCGTTTATTGCCTGAGTCTTATGCTGATTTGATTACTCCTAAGAAAAGTTTCCCTTTCCGTCCGGGTATGAGTGCTAGTGCAGATATTCAAACCAAGACCAAGGCCAATGTATTGTCAATTGCTTTGAATGCAGTAACTACCAGAGATAAAAATGGTGATACTAAAGCGGCTGATGGAGACAAGAAAGATGAAAAGAAACCTGAAACAACAGAAGCAAAATCAACCTCAGCTGATGACGATATTGAAGAAGTAGTGTTTGTTTATCAAAAAGACGGGACTGTTAAAAAAGTAAAAGTAAAAACGTCTGTACAGGATTTGAATAATATTGAAATCTTGGAAGGTTTAAAAGAAGGAGACGAAGTAGTAACAGGTCCTTATACCATTGTTAGTAAAACACTGAAAGACGGTGCCAAAGTATTGGTGGTAGCCAAAGACAAGTTATACGACGACAAGAAAAAAGACTAAATCTATAGCAACAACAAGAAAAGGCATCGGTAATTCCGATGCCTTTTTCATTTAACAGATGCCTTTCGTATGTTTGCTGTCTAATAATTCTATTGCATGCAGTTTGGTATCATTGGAAGTGGAAGTTGGGCTACTGCTCTAGCAAAGATCCTGACGGATAATGGCAACAATATTTATTGGTGGATCCGCAATGAGGAAGCCATTAAGCAAATGAGAAAACGCAAACACAATGCGCATTATCTCAGTGGTGCTTATTTTAACCAAGAGCAGTTACAGATGAGTAATGATATTGCAAGCGTTGTTGCAAGTTCGGATGTTTTAGTGATTGCGGTACCTTCTGCTTATGTGGTAGACGCGCTATCTACACTAAACAAAGATGCTTTCAGGGGAAAGAAAGTGGTCTCAGCCATCAAGGGAATCCTGCCTGTTTCTTATGAATTACTCAATGAATATTTGGCCAAGGAATTTCAATTGCCTCTAGAAAATTATTTTACTGTGTTGGGTCCTTGTCACGCAGAAGAAGTTGCAGCTGAAAAATTATCTTATCTCACGTTCTCTGGTATTCAAGAATCAGAAGCCTATGGCATAGCCCGATATTTTCAAACAGAGTATTTGAATACTTTGGTGAATCATGATGTACTGGGTGTGCAGTTTGCAGCCGTGCTTAAAAATATCTATGCACTAGGTGCAGGTATTGCACATGGCTTAGAATATGGAGACAATTTCTTGAGTGTGTATATTGCCAATGCCGCCAATGAAATGGTGGGCTTTTTGCGCAATTTATTACCCGCTAAAAATTCAGACAATCCTGAAATCAATTATGCCGCATCGGTGTATTTGGGTGACCTATTAGTAACCTGTTATTCCTTGTATAGCCGTAATAGAACCTTTGGTAATATGATTGGTAAGGGCTATTCTGTAAAAGCCGCGCAGCTGGAATTAAATATGGTGGCTGAAGGATACAATGCCAGTAAGTGCATAGAAAAAATCAACGAGCAACTCAAGGCTGAGATGCCCATTGCTCATACCATCTACCAAATCTTATGGGAGCAATTACCCGCTGAAGATGGGTTTAAAAAAATTGAAGGTTACTTGGTTTAGTCTTCTGAGCCAAGGAAAAATAAATCGGAAGCAATGCCATCGGCTAAGAGCCTGCCTGCTTTAGTTAGTATCAAAGCATGGTCCTCTAAGTAAGCATCGCCACGGGCAATATATTTTTTAGATTCCAACAAAATTTGCGCTGTTTTTTCTTGACCCCATAGGTTTGAAACCCTGTTTAAATTGAGCCCTTCCATGGTGCGCAAAGCAGTCATGATATATTCATTCAATTGCTGTTCCGCTTTGAGTGTTTCTAATTCAAAAGGCAATGTTCCCTTATTTAAACTTTGTATATAGAGACTATTATTGGCTAGGTTCCATTGCCGGCTTGTTCCATTAAAAGAATGCGCCGATGGGCCAATTCCCAAATAAGACCCGCCACTCCAATAACTGCTATTGTGTTTGCTTCTATGACCGGGCAGCGCAAAATTGGAAATCTCATAGTGTTCAAAACCGGCCGCTTCCATCCACTGCATCAACAAACTAAAATGTCTTGCCTGTTTTTCAGGGTCCACTGCTTCTATCTGTTTTTTCTCAATCATTTTTTCCAAACCCGTTTTGGGCTCCACGGTTAAAGCATAACAGGAAAGATGACTAATGCCTGCGGCGATGGCCAAGTCTACATTTGCCTTCCAAGCTTCATCAGATAGGGTAGGCGTTCCATATATCAGATCAATGGTCAGGTTATCAAATCCGGCTTGCTTGGCTAGCCGAATACTATCCAAAGCTTGTTGGGCATGGTGTGCGCGATTCATCCATTGAAGATCAGCGTCTACAAAAGACTGGATGCCAATACTCAATCTATTAATTCCAAGTGCTTTCCAACCCAATAGCGTTTCAGGGTTAATATCGTCTGGATTGGTTTCTATGGTAATTTCTGCTCCATCTGCTATTTGAAACTGGGTCCTGATTTGTTGAAACAATTTTTCCAATAATTCAATGGGAACCAGGGAAGGCGTGCCTCCACCCAAGTAGATGGTGGCTAGCGGGCCTTCAAAATAGTCCTTTTGTAACTGCATTTCTTTTTCCATAGCAGCCAACATAGCGGGCAATTGCTGATGGGTAGTAGAAAAATGGAAATTACAATAGTGGCAAGCTTTTCTGCAAAAGGGAATATGAATATAAAGTCCTGCCATAGAACAAAACTAAAGGCTTCTTTGAACCCAATGGTCTAAATTGGTAGATTATCTTTTGTGGGGATTATGGCGTCAGTTCAATATTTTTGCTTTAAACCCATTCGTTTGAAGCAGTTCCTTTGTCTTTTACTCTTGCTATCTCTGCATTTGGCCCTAGCTGCGCAAAAGGATTCGGCAAAACCAGCTCCTAATAAAACCAGTATTGCTAAATCAACCCTTCCTACAAAACAGGTGATGGTTGCTAAACCCAAGACAGATTCCAGCAAAAGGCCCTTGGTAGATACTGCTAGGGTTCTAAAAGATAGCAGCTCCCAACCCAAAGACAGTCTAGCAAAACAAAGGGTCTTGGATAGTTTGCAATTGGATGCTACTAAAAGACAATTACAACAACAAATATTGGCTGCAATTCCTGATACGGGAACTTTTGCCAAATACTTGTACAGCAAATACCTTCCTTTTCAAGCTCCAGCCCTGCAACAATTCAGCCAAGAAAGAAAAAGGGAAAGCCATGAATTGTTGTTTTATATCTTAACCGGATTGGTAGGTATGTTGGCTGCCATTAGATTGATCTTCCCCAAGTATTTTAAAAACCTGTTTTTGCTGGTCATGCAAACATCGGTAAGGCAAAAACAGACCAGAGAGCAATTACTCCAAAATAATCTGGCTTCTATCCTGCTCAACTTTCTGTTTCTTGCTAGTACCGGATTATATGTGAGTTTGTTGGTGCAATACAAGCACTGGATAAACCTGCCTTTTTATCAACTGGTTGCATATAGTTGTTTATTGTTATTGGTAGTTTATCTGGGAAAATTTCTGTTCTTGACATTTTCTGGCTGGGTATTTAATGTAAGCGAAGCTACCAATGCCTACACTTTTATAGTGTTCTTAGTAAATAAGGTATTGGGCATTATACTTATTCCTTTTGTTTTGGTATTAACCTATTCTCCAGAACCCTTGATGAAAGTGGCCACCACCATTTCTTTGGGTATTTGCTCCATTCTATTTGTTTACCGTTACCTGATTGGATTTGGGGCTATCCGGAATAATTTGAAAGTTAGCGCCTTACATTTTTTCTTGTACCTTTGCGCTGTTGAACTACTACCACTGGTGTTGATATACAAACTGTTACTCGACAACCTGGCTGGAAGTATTTAATCATCCATTATTCTTATAGCGTATTAGCATGGCAAAAAGCGGGTCAAAAAATTCGGGTACTGTCAAGAAAGTAAGAAGGATCCTCATCTCCCAACCTAGACCAGAAAGTGAAAAGTCTCCGTACTTTGATCTGGAGCGGAAACATCAGGTTGAATTGGTTTTTCATCCCTTTATCAAACTAGAAGGTATTCCAGCTAGAGAGTTTCGCAAACAGAAAATTGATATCCTCCAGTTTACAGCTGTTATTTTCACAAGTAGAAACGCCATTGACCATTTCTTTCGCACTTGTGAAGAAATGAAAATTGCCATTGGTCAGGACACCAAGTATTTCTGCATTACCGAGGCCGTGGCGCTTTATTTGCAAAAATTCATCCTATATAGAAAACGCAAAGTGTTTTATGGTGCCGATGGTACCAACAAAAGCATGTTTGACGTGGTGAACAAACACAAGGAGAATGAAAAGTTCTTGTATGTCTGCAGTGAAAATCAGCAAGACAATGAGATCTGTGGCTTCATGAAGAACAACAAGTGTGAATACCAGTTGGGCTTTATGTACAGAAGTATTAGCAATGATATCAAGCACTTGCTTGACAAGGAATATGACGTGATCTGCTTTTTCACCCCAAGTGGCGTAAAAAGCCTATTTGACAATAATCCCGATTTTAAGCAGAATGGAACCATTATTGGTGCTTTTGGTGGCAATACTTCCAAAGCGGTAGAAGACGCTGGTTTGAACCTTGAGTTCAAAGTGCCATCGCCTCAAAAACCAAGTATGGTAGCGGCTTTGGATCAATTTTTGGCATTGGGTACCCCTGTTAAAAAATAATTTCGCAACTTTTTATAGAGAGCCCCGCAACCGCGGGGCTTTTCATTTGTAATAGATTCAAACACCCATACATGCATACCAATAGACTTGCTCAGGAATCCAGCCCCTATTTATTGCAACACGCCCAGAACCCGGTAGATTGGTATCCTTGGGGAGAAGAGGCTTTGAATAGGGCCATTGCAGAAGACAAACCCATCTTGGTCAGTATTGGCTATGCGGCTTGTCATTGGTGTCATGTAATGGAAAGGGAAAGTTTTGAAAACGAAGCCACGGCCCTGCTCATGAACCAATACTTTATCAATATCAAAATTGATAGAGAAGAGCGCCCAGACCTAGATCATTTGTATATGGATGCCGTACAAGCCATGACGGGTAGTGGTGGATGGCCTTTGAATGTATTTCTCACGCCAGACAAAAAGCCCTTTTTTGGTGGAACTTATTTTCCACCTGTAAAAGCGTTTAATCGCGCTAGCTGGACCGAAGTTCTAGAAGGCATTCATAAAGGTTACCTAGAAAGAAGGGAAGAGATTGAGACTCAAGCCAATCATTTGACCCAACATTTACAGTCTTCCAATTTATTTGGTTTTCAAAACAAGGAAAAACAGGATTTGCCTGGAGATCAAGTCTTGGCTATCATTACAGAAAACCTATTGGCGCAGGCCGATACAGACTGGGGTGGTTTTGGCAAGGCCCCCAAGTTTCCCCAAACCTTTTCTATTCAATTCTTACTTAGGCAATACCATTTTTACAAAGACCAATCTGCACTCAATCAGGCATTATTGAGCCTAGACAAAATGATGCATGGCGGAATCTATGACCAATTGGGTGGTGGATTTGCTAGGTATAGCACTGATACCCAGTGGTTGGCACCCCATTTTGAAAAAATGCTCTATGACAATGCGCTTTTAATTTCAGTTTTATCAGAAGCTTTCCAGATTACCAAAGATCAGCGCTATGCCAACTGTATAGATCAGACCATTGGCTATTTAGAAAGAGAAATGTTAGACAAAGAGGGTGGTTTTTATAGTGCCCTTGATGCAGATAGTGAGGGCGTGGAGGGTAAGTTTTACACTTGGTCTAAGGCAGAAATAGATGATTTATTGGGTAAGGATGCTGCACTTTTTTGTCAGTTTTACCAAGTAGAGGAGCATGGTAACTGGGAGCACGTGAATATTCTTTGGATCAAAGAACCAGCTGAAAAATTTGCTATTGCTCATGGAATGGACCCTTCGGAATTTCAGGCCTTACTTGAAAAATGCAACCAAATATTAATGGAAGCTAGGAATCAGCGTATTCGTCCGGGTCTGGATGACAAGATTCTCTTGGGTTGGAATGCCTTACTCAATACGGCTTTTTCCAAGGCTTTTGCTGCTTTGGGAGTGGAATCCTATCGCCGTCAGGCTATTAACCAGATGGATTTTCTGGAAAAAGCATTTCGGGTGGCCGATGGTTCTTGGCATCATACTTATAAAAATGGTGTGGCCAAGCTACCCGCCTTCCTAGATGACTATGCTTATTTGATTCAAGCCTATATTCAATTGCAAGAGATTACAGGGAATTCGGATTACTTGATCAAGGCCAAGGAATTGACCAACTGGGTTTCTACCTATTTTTCAGAGGAAGAAACCGGATTCTTTTATTTTACCCACCAAGACCAGCAAGACATTTTAGTTAGGAAAAAAGAAGTCTATGATGGGGCTACCCCCAGTGGAAATGCCGTTATGTGCGCGAATCTCTTTTATTTATCCTTGGTATTTGACCTTCCCGAGTGGAGAGAGCGGGCCATGGCAATTTTAAGTGCTTTGGATGGGGCCATTGTCAAATATCCGGGTTCATTTGGGGTCTGGGCAGGGCAATTACAACTGCAAACCAAGGGGGTGGTAGAACTGGCCATCACGGGAAAAAAATGGGAAACCAAGGTTTCTCAAGTACTCCAAGCATTTATTCCCAATAAAATAATACAGTGGGGGGAAACTAATTCGGCGTTTTTTCCGTTATTGGTGGGCAGGGAGAGCAATGAAGATGCGGCATTTTACATCTGTAAGGATTATAGCTGTAAAGCACCAATTTTCAATATCGCCGATTTTTTAGCAAATGTGTAACAAACTATGGTTTAATTTGCTTTCAATGACAGCGGTACCCGGTACCGGAAATTCGTTGTTCCACATTAAATGTATCCCCATAAGTAGACTTCTACACGTTCAACTTTTATTGGAAACAAAATCTTAAATGCGGTTTTTGACCCAATAGAAAACATATATTTGTCACTGTCATAAATCATTCTGAACAGATGAAAGGGTATCTAACATTACTGATATTGGGGGCATTCACGCTAAGCTTGAGTTCCTGCTTTTTGAAAAAGGGGGGTAAGGGAAATTCCGGTGTTCCTGACGATGGTCAATTACATGGGCTTCCACCTACTGCTAAACAAAGCATGAATAGACCCCTGCACATGGTGTATATTCCCGCAGGTACCTTTCATATGGGACCAAGCGATGAAGACATCAGTTACAACTTTACTACGCGTAATAGACAAGTTTCTATTCCAGGTTTTTGGATGGATGCTACAGAAATTACAAATAATGAGTACAGACAGTTTGTAACCTGGACAAGAGATTCTCTTGCTTTTAAAATCTTGTATGGTCAGGGTATTAATAAGGATACCGATACTTCTGCAGTAGATTGGAAAAGGGTAAAAACTATTAAATACGATAGAACTACCATTGAAAAGCTGAATGAATTGAATCTAGCTCCAGATAACCGTTTGTATGGTAAACCAGAAGTGGACCCAGACAAATTGGTGTACCGCATTGAATATTTTGACCTTCCTGCTGCTGCCAAAAGAGAGAACGCAGGACACCCTCGTAAAGAATTCATGGTTAAAAGAGATCAGAAAGTTTATCCTGATACCTTGGTTTGGATGAGAGACTTCTCTTATTCTTACAATGAACCCATGACCAAACGCTATTTTTCACATCCTTCTTTTGGAAACTATCCAGTAGTTGGGGTTACTTGGAAACAAGCCATGGCTTTCTGTCACTGGCGTTCACATATCCAGAACAGTTATTTAGAGAAGAAGAAATTTGCCGTAGAAAGTGATTTCCGTTTGCCTTCTGAAGCAGAATGGGAATATGCTGCAAGAGGTGCTAGAAGTAATTCTATGTATCCTTGGGGTAACTACTACTTACGTAATAAGAAGGGCTGTTTATTGGCCAACTTTAAACCAGGCCGTGGTAATTACGCAGAAGATGGTGGTTTCTATACAGTACGTGCTGATGGATACTGGCCCAATGATTATGGCTTATATAATATGAGTGGTAATGTTGCCGAGTGGACCAACTCTTATTTCTATGAAGGTGCTTACAACTTTGTGAGTGACATGAGTCCTGATGTTCGTTTAGACGCTAAAGACTCAGATCCTCCGCGTATGAAACGTAAAGTAGTAAGAGGTGGATCATGGAAAGATATTGGCTATTTCTTACAAGTAAGTACCCGCAACTTTGAATACCAAGACACTGCCAAATCCTATATTGGATTCCGTTGTGTGATTGACTTGGCTCCCAAAATGCGTAAATAATTAGAACCAACCAACTGTTTATTTGAAAATGGGTCATGGCCCAGTTTCATCACAATTTTCAATAAAAATCAAATAGCAAACATTATGGCTTCAGGTGTTTCTCCAACTGTGAATCGTCTAGTTAACGTTTTTGTGTGCGTAGGTGCGTCAGTGGTTATCATTGGTGCAATGGCAAAAATCTTGCACTTATCTTGGGCGGATTGGGCTTTGAAAATAGGTCTTTCTACTGAAGCATTGATTTTCTTGGTCTATGCTATCTTACCTCCACCAGATATGGGTCCTGCTGTTGTTGCAGCCCCAGTTGAAACTGGTAATCCTGCTTTGAAGACTATGGAAAAAATGTTGGCTGAAGCCGATATTACTCCTGCTAATCTTTCTAAACTAAGCGCTGGTTTCCAGAAATTGGGAAGCACCGTAGAAAAAATGGGAGAGATCAGTGATGTTGTAAAATCAACTGGTGATTTTACTGCAAAAACCAAGGAAGCTACTATTGCTTTGGGTGCTATAAAAGATGCTACTACCCATGCTAGTCATGCATTAGCTGGATTCCAAGGAGCTTCTGAAGCAACCAAGCATTTCCATGAGCAAGTGCAAGGTCTTACTAAGAACTTATCTTCTTTAAATACGATTTACGAATTGGAATTGCAAGAAAGCAATAACCACTTGAAAGCTTTGAATCAATTCTACGGAAAACTGTCTCAAGCATCAGCTGCTATGACAGGAACTGCAGAAGACGCTATTAGAGCAAAAGAGCAGATTGCAGCATTGGCCAATAACTTGGGTAAATTAAACCAAGTCTATGGCAGTATGTTAACCGCCATGCAAGGCAGGTAATACCAACGCAGTAAATTCAACATTCGTATTTCTAAATAATAGTTAGCATGTCATTACCTAAGGAGCCGCGGCAGAAGATGATCAACATGATGTACCTAGTGCTTACCGCACTGTTGGCACTAAATGTATCAAATGAGATCCTGAACGCATTCAAAACTGTGAACAACAGTTTGAATACTGCCAGTTCAATGGTTGAAAAAAAGAACGCAGATATATTCAAGTCTTTTCAGAAAAAATTGGAAGACCCCAAGACCAAGGAAAAAGCAGAAGTCTGGATGCCAAAAGCACAGAAAGCAAAAGAATTGGCCGATAACCTTTACAATTACCTAGAATCTCTCAAAACAGAATTGAAAAAGGAGAGTGGATTGACCATGGTTGATGGGGTAGAAGATTATAAGGAAGATGATTTGGATGCAGCTACCCGTTTATTTGTAGAACCACCACCAAGTGGCAAGGGTAGAGGAAAAGAATTGTTTGACAAATTAAAGTCATTCAAAGAAGAGTTAATGTCTATTGACCCAGATATTGCTAAAGAAATAGGCCCAACACTTCCTTTAGACCTGACAGCGCCACCTACTACCAATAAAAATGTAAAAGACGATTTGCCCTATCTCTATTTTCACATGACCCCAACCATTGCGGCCATTACCATTTTGAGCAAATTTCAAAATGACGTGAAAAATTCAGAAGCGCAGGTTGTGGAATATTGCCACAAAGAAATTGGTGAGGTAGAATTGATCTATGATGAATTTGCTGCTTTTGCAGGAACCAATTCCCAGTACCTGATGCCTGGAGAAGAATTAGTGATTACTGCTGGTATTGGTGCATTTAGTAAAGCAGCAAAACCAACTATTACTATTGATGGTGCTAATGTGGTAGTGAAAGAAGATGGATCTGCAGAATACAAAACTACCGTGGGTAGTTCTGGTTCTAACACCAAAAAAGTAAAGATCTCTTATACTAAACCCGATGGTACTATTGCTACAGTTGAAAAAGACGTGAAGTATACAGTAGGTGTGCCAAGTGGTCTAGTAGTATCTACCGATAAAACCCGTGTATTCTATCAAGGATTAGACAATCCATTGAGTGTTACCGGAGGTGGTGGAGACGAGAAAGTAAATGTATCAGTAGAAGGTCCGGGAGTAAGTAGTAGAAAAGATGGAGCTGGACTGTATATTGTAAACTGTCAGAATGTTGGATCTGCTGTGGTTATGGCAAGTGACGGTAAGAATAACCAAAAAATTACCATCCCCATCAAGCGTGTTCCAGATCCTTTGGCAACCGTAGGTGGCAAAGCAG
>CALRXZ020000021.1:0-40261 GCA_943372255.1 Chitinophaga pinensis | reverse complement strand
TAAGATTTCAAACTGCTAAGGGGCCGGGCAGATGAACAATAAAGTTCTTGCATATTTATAAAAAGACCTAATTCAAAATATATAAAAATCTGGTCAATTGTACGGATTTCCATAATCCATACAAACCTGCACATAGTCAATATAAAAATCCCTGATTTCTTTTTAATAACCATTCCTAGAATTGCAATGGAAGCCATGTTGAATAATCCTATTTTTGATAGGCAATCAATCAAAGATCCCATGCAATCAAAACACCCATTAACCGGAATTAGCTCCGTAGCCATTCATGCAAGTGGTCATGAGAATGCCGAATACGCACATATCACACCCATTTTTGCCACATCCACTTTTACCTTTGATACGGCAGAAAGTGGTATGGAACGCTATTCAGGTCCGGATAAAACCAGAATTTATAGCAGATGGGGCAACCCTACTTTTACAGCAGCAGAAGAAACCATTGCTGCATTGGAAGCATTTGGGTTAAAAGATGACCAAGGCCAACAATTGGAATTAAAAGCTTTATTGCACGCAAGCGGTCAAGCAGCCATGACAACCATGTTTATGAGCAATTTGAAAGCCGGCGATACCGTCTTGTCACATTTTGCTTTGTATGGTGGCACTAATGAATTGTTTAAATCCGTATTGGCTGGTGCAGGGGTTAAAACCACCATCATCAATATGCGTGATTTGAATTTGGTAGAAGCGGCATTAAAAGAAGATTCTTCAATTAAATTAATTCATGTAGAAACTCCAGCCAATCCAACCTTACAATGTATAGATCTTTCAGCGGTATCGGCCTTGGCCAAACAATATGGTTGCATCTTAACGGTAGATAACACATTTGCAACACCCTATTTGCAACAACCTTTTAAACACGGAGCAGATTTTGTGTTTCATTCTACTACCAAGTTTTTAAACGGACATGGAACCGCTATTGGTGGGGTTCTAATTGGAAAAGATCTGGCCTTCATGAATAGTACTGGCTGGAAATGGCATACCCTCATGGGAGGAAATAGCAATGCCTTTGATGCCTTTTTATTATCACAGGGCATGAAAACATTGGAGCTGAGAATGGACAGACATTGCAGTAATGCTATGGAAGTTGCTAAATGGCTAGAGCAACATCCAGCCATTGCTAAAGTAAATTACAATGGATTAGAATCGCATCCAGACTATGCAATTGCAATGAAACAAATGAAACACCCAGGTGCACTTATGAGTTTTGAATTAAAAGGCGGACTCAAAGCAGGCATGCAGTTTATAGACAAACTCAATATGTGTGTGCGCGCGGTTTCACTAGGTACAGTAGACACTTTAATTTCACATCCAGCCAGTATGACCCATTCTAGTTTGAGTGTGGAAGAAAGATTGAAATATGGTATTACCGATGGTCTGATTAGAATGAGTGTGGGTATTGAAAATATTGCCGATATTCTAAGTGACTTAGAACAATCCCTTGCTGGTTTATAATTTTAATTTTAAATCATTTTCCAATAATGCAGATTAACATTAGAAGAGCTTTAATAGAAGATTGTAGCAGAATCATGGAGCTGATTCAAGAACTAGCTGATTATGAGAAAGCACCAGAAGAAGTAACCGTTACACTAACACATTTTCAAGAAAGTGGGTTTGGACCTAACCCCGTGTGGTGGGCATTTGTAGCAGAAGTAGATGGAAGGGTGGAAGGATTTGCGCTTTATTATATTCGTTATAGCACTTGGAAAGGACAACGCATGTACTTAGAAGATATCTTGGTTACAGAAAAAATGCGCGGCAAACAATTAGGCAAATTATTGTTTGATAGATTGATAGTTGAAGCAAAAGAAAAAAATCTAAAGGGCATGGTATGGCAGGTCCTTGAATGGAATGAACCCGCCATTAACTTCTATAAAAAATACAATGCCAGTTTTGATGGTGAATGGATCAATTGCAGCATTAGCTAACTCCATTCACTATTGCTTCGCGATGGATTTTTTGAACCAATCCTTGCAATACTTTACCAGGACCAACTTCAGTAAATGCTGTTGCTCCATCTTGAACCATGGCTTGCACAGATTGTGTCCATCGTACTGCACCTGTTAATTGTTCAATCAGGTTTTGCTTAATTGCTGTAGGATCTGTAACTGCTTTGGCTACTACGTTTTGATAGATAGGACAGATAGGTGTATTAAAATGTGTGGCTTCAATGGCAGCGGCTAACTCTTCTTTTGCAGGCGCCATTAATGGTGAGTGGAAGGCCCCACCAACTGGTAACACCAATGCGCGTTTAGCACCAGCAGCTTTCATTTTTTCGCAAGCAATTTCAATCCCTTTTAAAGATCCACTAATCACTAATTGACCAGGACAATTAAAATTAGCCGCTACTACTACTTCCCCTGTTTCCAGTTGTACCGTTGCACAAAGTTCTTCCACTTTATCATCGGCCAAGGCCAAGACTGCAGCCATGGTAGATGGGGCTAACTCACAAGCTTTCTGCATGGCAGATGCTCTAATGGCTACCAAACGTAATGCGTCTTCAAAATGCAATACATGGTTGGCTACCAAGGCAGAGAATTCACCCAAAGAATGTCCAGCAACTAATCCGGGTTGAGGATCTACCAATGTTTGATAGGCAATCACGGAATGTATAAAAACAGCAGGTTGTGTAATATTGGTTTGTTTCAACGCTTCATCTGTTCCTTCAAACATAATATCGCTAATGCGGAATCCAAGAATCTCATTTGCTTTTTCAAACAATACTTTGGCTGTATTATGAGATTCATACAATTGTTTTCCCATTCCAATAAACTGACTTCCTTGACCTGGAAACAAATAGGCGTGCTTTGACATATGGCTAATTTGAGGCGATAAAATTAAACAAAAACCCCGATAAAAATTATCGGGGTTCCAATGGCATTATTTGTATCAGTTTTTAAAGTTGCTAACTTATTGCAAGCTTAAAACTCTGTCTTGAATTCAATATACTTTAAAAATTCTTCTCTGGTTTTATCTTCTTGGAATTTACCACTGTAAAAAGCAGTGATGGTTGATGATGTATCATCTTCAACTCCCCTACTAGCTACACAAAGGTGTTTGGCATCAATTAATACAGCCACATTGTCTGTTCCTAATGCTTTCTGCAATTCCTTACCAATTTGCATGGTTAGTCTTTCTTGCACTTGTGGACGTTTTGCAAAATATTGTACCAGTCTATTTAGCTTACTCAAACCTACTACGGTTCCATTGCTAATATAAGCTACATGAGCTTTACCAATAATGGGCACAAAATGGTGCTCACAATTACTATAGAAAGAAATATTCTTTTCTACTAGCATTTGGTTATACTGGTATTTGTTATCAAACATGGCCATATTGGGCTTGTTAGCCGGATTCAGACCATTGAAAATTTCTTTCACATACATTTTAGCAACACGCTTGGGTGTACCCTTTAAACTATCGTCAGTAAGGTCTAAACCCAATGTTTCCATAATTGCCGTAAAATGCTTGGCAATCTCATCTATCTTCTGGTCATCAGATAATACAAACGCATCAGCACGCATTGGTGTGTCTACAGAGGTACTCACATGGTTGTCTCCCATGTCATCAATCAAGGTATCGCTTAGCTCAATTTTTTCTCCATTAAGCTGGATATTCAACAAAGTTTCTTTCTGTTTCATATAATCTTATTTGTAAATCCAAAGCCGAATCCAATTTATCTCTGAGCAAATTATAAATCACTATTGCTATGTTTTCAGCACTAGGATTTAACTGCGCAAATTCCTTGGTATCTAGATTTAGATTCTTGTGATCAAATTTGTCCAACACCTGTTCCTTAATCAGGTTACTGAGTTCTTTCATATCTAACACATAACCCGTTTCAGGGTTTGGTTCACCCACCACTTTCACAATTAAATCATAGTTGTGACCATGATAATTAGGGTTATTGCACAAACCGAACACGCGCTGGTTTTCCTCAGCAGACCAAGCCGGGTTATTCAGGCGATGCGCTGCGTTAAAATGTTCTTTGCGATATACGGCTACTTTCTTGCTCAATGTTATTGTTTGGGGTGAAAAATTCCACCCAGTTTTTACTAGTTAAATTTGGAGCACACTTGACTCCTACCCATATTTTTGAAAGCTAAACTTTCCTGTAAACCTTGTTGCCTGGCACTGTTTCAGAAGTGTGCTGATCAAGTGGCCCTGCTAAAATAGCTTTGCAAAGATACATACGATATAAATAACCAAGCAGATTCTGTTTTGTTTAAAATTTTCGCAAAATATTTAAACAAAACCATTGAGAAGGAAAAAACTACCCAAAATATTCCACGTAGATTCTAGCTGTTTCGTAGAGCTTAACACAATGAAGCTGAACATGCTGAGGTAAATGTGGGGCCAATTGTTCCCAAATAGCCACGGCTAGATTTTCCGTACTGCACATTTTATCTTTCATGAAGTCTACGTCTAGATTGAGGTTTTTGTGATCCAATTTGTCAACAACATGTAGTTTCATCAATTGACTTAGCTTTTTCACATCATAGACAAAACCGGTCTCGGGATCAGGCTCTCCCTTAATGGTCACGAATAGGTCAAAATTATGTCCATGCCAATTTTCATTGGCGCATACTCCAAAAACGGCATCGTTCTGCTCCTTTGTCCATGACGGATTAAAGAGTTTATGAGCGGCATTAAAATGTTCCAATCTTGTCAAATAAACCATTCTTCCTCAAAAATTTTGGCAAAGCTACAACAAGCAAAGCAATTTCAATCCTACCTTAGCCTTATGCGAGTAGTGATATCAGCTGCCACTGTTGGGGAATGGATGCCCAGTTATCTGAAAGTCAATGAATTATATACAAGCGAAAGCAAGCGTATGAAATTGCATTTTCACCAGTCAGGTATTGGAATGTTGGCAGCAAGCTTCTCACTAACAAAATTAATATTGGAGGAAAAACCTGATCTAGTGTTGCAGGTAGGAATTGCTGGAAGTTTTTCTAACCACTATGAACTGGGATCGGTCTTGGCAGTAAAAGATGAAATTATTGGGGACCTTGGAGTTGAAGAAGGAGGCAAATGGAAAGACTTGTTTGACATGAAATTGGAAAAAAGTAGTTACCACCCTTTTGAAAAAAGAAAACTACCCAATCAATGGCTACATCAATACAATGTTTTAAACCTACCAACTGTTACTGGAATCACTGTAAATGAAATTAGCACTAACCCTGAGAGAATTGCAGAATTAAGCAAAAAATACCAAGCTGAAATAGAAAGCATGGAAGGAGCAGCCTTACATTATGTAGCAAGAGAAACCAATACAGCATTCTTACAAATTAGAGCCATCAGCAACTTAGTTGGAGAGAGAAATAAAGCATATTGGAAAATGGGAGAAGCTATTGGCAACTTAAATGAAACCATTTTGCAATACATTGACAAACTATATCAAATTGCTTAATCAATTATGCGTCTTAGTTTAGGATTTTCTCCCTGCCCCAATGATACATTTATATTTGACGCACTGGTCAATGGCAAAATTGATACGGGCAATCTGGCATTTGATGTAGTACTAGAAGACGTTCAAACCCTGAATGAATGGGCATTAGCGGGCAAATTAGATATTTCAAAAATCAGTTATGGTGTATGGCCATTACTACAAAACAAGTATCAGTTATTAGAGAGTGGTGGTGCATTGGGTAAGGGAGTTGGTCCACTATTAATTACTAAAAACCCTCATGCTACTTTGAGCAGTGTTGACCAAATGAAGATTGCAGTGCCAGGTATTAATACCACAGCACATATGCTTTTTTCCATGGCATTTCCTGAGGCTAAACAAAAACAATTCATGGTCTTTCATGAAATTGAACAAGCTGTCTTGGATGGCAAAGTTGATGCAGGCGTGATCATTCATGAAAATAGATTTACCTATCAAGACAAGGGTTTGTTGAAATTGATGGATCTTGGAGAAAACTGGGAACAAAGCTTGCAATGCCCCATCCCTTTAGGTGGAATTGTGATGCGCAATAATTTTGAGCCATCGCTCCGAGATACTATTAATGCTTTAATTAAAGCATCTGTTCAATACGCATTTGCCAATTATCCGAATCTTGCACCCTATGTTCGTGAGCATGCACAAGAAATGAGTGAAGCAGTGATGCGTCAGCACATTGATTTGTACGTGAATGATTTCTCTATTGAATTGGGGGTTGACGGGCACAAAGCAGTACAATCACTACTTGGCGTTTATCAAAATATTCATAGTAAGTAACACAAGACTAATCTACTGAAATTAATTATTGCCTTGTGGCTTTAATGCCTTAGCATAAACTTCTAATACCCTTTTTCTAGCTTCTTCATGTACCACAATGGGTTTGGGATAATTGAATTCTTGGAACTCAGGTACCCACTTGCGTATGTACTTTAAGTCTTTGTCAAATTTCTCTGTTTGCAAGGCTGGGTTGAAAACCCTAAAATAAGGAGCAGCATCACAACCACTACTACTTGCCCATTGCCATCCTCCATTGTTGGCAGCCAAGTCAAAGTCTAATAATTTTTGGGCAAAATAGGCTTCCCCCCATCGCCAATCAATGAGTAAATGCTTGGTTAAAAAGGATGCCGTAATCATGCGAACACGGTTGTGCATAAAGCCAGTAGCGTTTAGCTCTCGCATACCAGCGTCTACTATTGGATAGCCGGTTTGACCATTACACCAAGCCTTAAATTCCTTTTCGTTATTGCGCCATTCAATGGCTTCGTAAGCGGGCTTAAAAGATTTTCCCTGACCAACATGTGGGAAATGCCAAAGAATCATATGATAAAAATCGCGCCAAATGAGCTCATTTAAAAAGGTTTCACTAACTGTTCTTGCTCTTATGGCAAGTGCGCGAATACTGATGGTTCCAAAACGTAAGTGAACGCCTAATTTAGAAGTGCCTTGATCAAGCGCAGGGTAGTCTCTATTTTCTTTGTACTTAGCAACAATCTCTTTTTTCCAAGCTTTGGCTGGAAAGCTAATATTAGATGCAGTAAAACCAATTGATTCCAAACTAGGCAATGCAATAGGCGCTTGCTTTAAAAAATGATCCTGGTATTGTTCTACCGGATAGGCTTTCAAATGATCATCCGTTAGTTTGGATTTCCATTTTCTTGAATAAGGTGTAAATATGGTATAAGGTGTACCATCGTCTTTTAATACCTCGTCTTTTTCTAAAATCACTTGGTCTTTAAAAGACTCAAATGCCACTTTATGTTCATCCAAAAAACTAGCAATAGCTGCGTCTCTTTGTATGGCTGAGGGCTCATAGTCATGATTGATAAAAACCGTTCTTATATTGTATTTTTTAGTCAATGCTTTGAAACAGTCTAATGGTTTTCCATGATGTACTTCTAAACTTGACCCCAAAGCCAGCAATTCAGTTTGCATGTCTTGTAAAGCCGCGTGTATAAAACTTACCCTAGCGTCTGTTTTATCTTCTAGTTGGTCTAAAATTTCTGTGTCAAAAATAAATATGGGCAAAACAGGTAAGCCAGCTTTTAATGCATGGTAAAGTCCTGCATTGTCTTTGAGACGCAGGTCTCTTCTAAACCACATGATATTGATGCTTTTTGCATTGCTCATAGCATAAAGACAAATTTGTCAAGAAAAGGTTGATTCCAAAACAAAAGGGCCACCCGGTTGGGTGGCCCTTTTTATCTTAAACGTTATAAGATTAGTCTTTGAAAGAAGGAACCAAAGTAACGTTTCTGTTTTCTTTTCTACCAGCTTTAGTCTTATTGTCAGCTTTTGGTTTAGAAGAACCATTAGCAACAGTAGTCAGACGATCAGCAGAGATACCCTTATCAGTGAATGATTTCTTAACAGCATCAGCACGTTTTTGTGACAATGGGATGTTGATCTTATCATTACCGGTAACGTCAGTATTACCTTGAATTTCCAATTGTAGTTTTGGATATTTAACCAACAAATCAAGTACAGGTTCAAACTTAGATTTTGCAATCTTAGCATCAACCAATTTGGTGGTATTGATTACAAAGTAGAATGATTTAGCAGCTTCGTTCAATATTGGAGTCATATCAGGACAACCAAAGTTAGATGCAACACCTGCTTCGTTAGGACATTTGTCTTGCTCGTCGTTTACACCATCACCATCAGTATCAGGGATAGGGCAACCAGCGTATTTAGCCAAACCTGCTACAGTAGGACATTTGTCTTGCTCGTCATTAACACCATCACCATCAGTATCAGGGATAGGACAACCAGCATATTTAGCCAAACCTGGAACAGTAGGACATTTGTCTTGCTCGTCATTGATGCCATCTTTATCAGTATCAGGAACTGGGCAACCTTGGTATTTAGCAACACCAGGAACAGTAGGACATTTATCCAAGCTATCAACAACACCGTCTCCGTCAGTATCAACTGGAACAGCAGCTACTGGTACAACAACTGGAGCAGCTTTCTTACCAAACAATTTCACTTTAACCCCAACTTGAATACCATCGTTTTTGTAGGTATATCCAAAGTTTCCAACATTAGGATTTTTATCAACTTTCAAATCGCTTACACCATAGATGTACCTACCGTATATCTGAACAGTTTTGGTAGGGAATAATTCAATTCCAGCAGTTGCAGCATTACTTTGAGCAGTAAACATGCGCTTGTAATAGCCACCACCATTGTCATTTTTCAAAGTATTTAAGAAGTCAAACTGACCTCCAAACAATACTGCAAAATTATCGCTCATTTTGTACTTAAAGAAAACAGGATAAGACTGGTATTGCATGGTACCAGCAAATTGCTTAATTGAACCAGTTTGAGATTTTACATTATACTTAAGCTGAGACCACTGTCCTTGACCTTCAATAGAAAGTTTGGAAGTAAGTGGAACATTCAAATAAATACCACCTGCAAATCCAAGGTCGTTCTTGTAATCTACATTAGCAGTATTAGTTCTAAACTGAGTGTAGTTTAGAGCACCGAGTATACCACCAGAGATACCTGGTTTGCTAGCTTTAGTTTTTTGGGCCATTGAAGGAACGGCTACCATCAGCGTTGCAACTAGTAGCAACAAGGGACTGAATTTTTTCATTTTCATAATTTTAATTTGATTGCTTGTTCATCCAACACATGTAAGGGCTGAGATAGAAACAGGGCAAATTTATACTATATCAGTAAATTAACAATTATTGTTTAGGCCGATTTTCAGTGAATTTTTAAAATAATAATGATTTATAGATAAATTTTGCCATTTGGCAGTCATAATTAGTGTTTTGAAGCGCTTTAACCCACCGAATTCCATATATAGCATTTGTCAAAAATATTTCAGAAGCTTGCAAAATATCTTCCAATTCAAGGTTTGACTCTTCTACTGGCATGTTTTTTTTGCGCATTTCTGTTAAAATATGTCTTCTCATGACCCCTTCCACGGGACCTTCTGACAAAGCAGGGGTTTTAACAAGACCGTCTTTTACTATAAATACATTGGCAATGGTTGCATCGGCCAACCTATTATAAGGATTAAAAAGAAATGCATCATTGAGGTGGTTTTCCTTGGCCCAAATGGCTGCCATGGCATAGTTCAAGTAATTATTGGTCTTTAAATGAGAAAATCCATCACATACTTTTTTGGCGTCTTGGAATATATCTACCACCAACCCATTTTCATTGATCTTGTTATTTGACTCATTTAAGTCCCAGGTTTGAATCAAGTGGTGTGGAAAATGATTGATCCTATCATAGATCCCACCTTCTCCCCTATAAATGGTTAATCTAACTCTAGATAACCCATGGTGTCCATTCTTTTTAACCAGCTCAATAATTTGTGTTTCTAAATAAGTCCTAGTAAAAAAACTAGGCGGCTGAAACTTAAGTCTATCAAGGGTTTTGAACAATCGCTCAAAATGATAATCGGCCAACTGGATTTGCCCGTCTCTGAATTTCATGGTTTCAAAAAATCCATCTCCATATCTAAATGAACGGTTATCTGGCAAAATCAAAGCCTTGTCTGAACGGAGCATTTGACCATCAGCATAAAGAAAATTGGTAGTTGACATGCAACAAAGATAGAATGAAGCTAATTTAGCCTTCTAATTTAGTTGCATGCAAATCAAAGACATTATTCAGGTATTAGAAATATTGGCTCCTCCCAGCTACCAAGAATCTTATGATAACGCTGGATTGATTTTGGGCAATAGTCAATGGGAATGTACCGGTATCATTTGCAGTTTAGATGCAACAGAAGAAGTGATTTTAGAAGCTAAAGCCAAGGGCTGTAACCTAGTAGTTGCGCATCATCCCATTCTATTTAAGGGTATTAAGCAACTCAATGGAAAGAATTATGTAGAACAAACCCTGATTACAGCTATTAAATCAGATATTGCTATTTATGCCATACATACCAATTTGGATAATGTGATTTGGGGAGTCAATGGCAAAATAGCTGACCAAATAGGCCTTATCAATAGGCAAATCCTGGCTCCAAAAGCTGGAATCTTGTCTAAAATGGTCTGTTTTGCCCCAGAGTCTGCCGTTGAAAATTTAAAAACCGCCCTATTTGCAGCAGGAGCTGGTCATATTGGTAACTATAGTGAATGCAGTTTTGAAGTTAAGGGTTTGGGCAATTTTAAAGGAGCGGAAGGCACCAACCCTACCATCGGCCAGCAAGGCCAAAAAACTAGCACCGAAGAGTTAAGGATTGAGTTTATACACCCAACTCATTTACAAAAAAAGCTGGTAACAGCCATGATTAAAGCCCATCCATATGAAGAAGTGGCTTATGATCTAATTTCATTAGACAATGATTATCAGCATGTTGGATCTGGAATTCTGGGTGAATTGCCTGAGCCAATGGAAGAAGCTAGTTTATTAAGCATGTTACAATCCTGTTTTGGTTTGTCAGTAATCAAACACAGCCCCTTTTTACAAAAAAGGGTACAAAAAATAGCCATTTGTGGTGGGGCCGGTAGTTTTTTGATAGGGTCAGCCATAAGGGCTGGGGCCGATGTTTTCATCAGCGCTGACCTAAAATACCATGAATTTTTTGATGCCAATGGGCAGATCTTAATTACTGACATTGGGCATTGGGAAAGCGAACAATATACTACTGACTTGTTAATTGATATTTTAAAGGCTAAATTCCCTACCTTTGCCGTCCTCAAATCAGTGATAAAAACCAATCCGGTCAACTATTTTCTGTAAGAGGGCATAACTCCAAATTTTATACTAGATATGGCATCTGTTAAAGATTTCTCCGTTGAAGAAAAACTGGTTAACCTTGTTAGGTTACAGAAAACTGATAGCAAACTGGATCAAATTCAGGTATTGAGGGGTGAATTACCCATGGAAGTAAGTGACTTAGAAGATGAGATTCTGGGTCTGCACAGTAGACAAACTCGTATTGAAGAAGAGATCAATGGTATCTCTGAATTCATTGAGGGTAAGAAAAATACCATCAAAGAAAGTGAAGCGCTAATCAGCAAATATGAGAAGCAAAGCGAGAATGTAAAGAACAATCGCGAATTTGAAGCTATCAATAAAGAAATTGAAATGCAACAGCTAGAAATTAAACTAGCTGAAAAACATATCCGCGATGCCAACGAAGAATTGGCAGAAAAAATCAAAGGCCTTGAAGTAGCTAAAAAACAAGTCTCTGTAAAAGAAGGTGTTTTGAATCACAAAAAAAGTGAGTTAGAAAAAATCATTGCAGAAACAGAGAAAGAAGAAACCCATTTTAATAAGCAAAGCACAGACGCTCGTGGTCATATAGACGAAAGACTGTTGTATAGCTATGACAGAATCCGCACCAGTTATAGGAATGGATTGGCCGTAGTTCCAGTTGAAAGGGATGCTTGCGGCGGATGTTTTAATTCAATTCCACCTCAACGTCAGAGTGAAATTCGTTTACACAAAAAAATTATCGTGTGTGAAAACTGCGGTAGAATTTTGGTTGATGCTGACTTGAATGATAGCGTTGAAGCAAAGTAACTGTTAAATGAATATTATAATACGTTAAAGGGCATGCTTAATAGCTGCCCTTTATTATTTTACAGATGATGAATTTTAAATCTTTTCTCTTATTGTTGTTTTTGGTTTGTGGCTTTAAAGTCCATGCTGAAAAAGTGTATGATTTTAACAACACTTGCCAACAAGCATTTCAAGAGATTACCAAACTTAAATTAGTACGTGGCATAGCTCTGGTAGAAAAAGCAAAACAACAAAATCCAGATAATTTAATTCCCATCTTATTAGACGATTATATTGATTTTTTTATCCTTTTTTTTAATGAAGACCCTGCAGAATTTAAAATAAGGAATCCAAATTTTAATACCCGTTTAGCATTGCTTGAAAAAGGACCAAAGTCATCCCCGTTTTACAATTTCTGTTTAAGCATGGTGCGGGTTCACAAATCAGCAGTAGCCATTAAATTTGGACAAACCTTCTCCGCGGGTTGGGAAATTAGAAAAGCATTCTTACTCTTAAAAGAGAACCAAAAAAAACATCCTGATTTTCAACCCAATCAGTTGATGTCTGGTGCATTAATAGCAGCTATAGGAACCATCCCTTCTAGTTATAGATGGATAGTTAGTTTATTTGGTTTTAAGGGTTCCATAGTTGAAGGCATGAATATGGTAAAGAATTTTACTTTTAGCAATGACCCATTGGCCAAAATTTTTTCCAATGAAGCCGCTTTTGTTTACCCCTATTTATTGTTTTATATCGAGAATAAAAAAGACGAAGCACTAGCATTTGTGAATCAAAAAAAATTAGACCTAATTCACAATCACTTGCACTGTTTTATGGCAGCCAATTTGGCCATTAATCATAAACAGGCAGCCCTAGCCGGAACTTTGATTATGAACAGAGACAAGAGTCCAGAATATTTAAAAACACCAGTTTGGGATTTTGAAATGGGTTTTGTAAAAATCTATCATTTAGAACTACCAGAAGCCATTAAATATTTAGAACAGTATCAAAAAGATTTTAAAGGAAGGTTTTATGTAAAAGATGCATATAACAAATTAAGTTGGGCTTATTATTTACAAGGCAATCAGGCTGCTGCTAATAATGCTAGAAATGAGATTCTAAAAAAAGGGGCACTAGATACAGATGCTGACAAGAAAGCACAAAAAGATGCCAAGACTAATATTTGGCCAAATCCAATATTATTAAATGCTAGACTCTTAAGTGACGGTGGTTATCACAAAGAAGCATTAGGCATATTATACGGCAAATCCATAGAACAATTTACTACCGAAGAGGATAAACTAGAATTTACCTATCGTGTAGCTAGAATTTATGACGATCTAGGCCGAAAAGATGATGCCATCAAGTATTATCAAACTGCAATAGTATTGGGGGAACACAGAAAAGAATACTATGCAGCAAGGGCCGCTTTGCAGATTGCACAGATCTATGAAGAACGAGGACAAAAGAGTTTGGCCATTAGTTATTACCAAAAATGCCTTGATATGGATGACCATGAATACAAAGACTCACTTGATCAACGTGCCAAATCGGGCATCAGTAGGTGTAAGGGGGAATAAAATGTTTATAGTGTTACCATTTAACGCATGATGGATTTGCTCAGCAGTTGCAGCTTCTATAAATTGCACTAGTTCCCTTGATAAAATAGGATTCATTCATGCTGCGGAAATTACAGATTCAACATTATGCCATCATTGATGCAATAGAGATTGAGTTCTCTGGACAGCTCAATATCAACACAGGAGAAACCGGTGCTGGTAAGAGTATTCTCATGGGTGCGTTGAGTCTAATATTGGGAGACCGAGCAGACAGTTCTGTATTAATGTATCCAGACAAGAAATGTGTGATTGAAGGCTATTTTAGCGCTGGTCATAAAACAGCTGTATTGGACTTTTTAAAGGCCAATGATTTTGATGTAGAAGACGAGTTAGTGCTCAGAAGAGAAATAGCTCCTAACGGCAAGTCTAGGGCCTTTATCAATGATACGCCAACCACTTTACAACAAATTAGAGAACTAGCTTCTTTATTGGTAGATCTTCACCAACAATTTGATACCTTAAGTTTGGGCGATGCCGGCTTTCAGCGTAACGTGATTGATGCATTGGCTGCCAACCAAGACAGGTTACAAGCCTATCAAATAATATATCAAAACTGGCAGCAAAGCGTAAAGCAATTAGAAGCACTTATACAACAAAAAAAAGATTTTCAAAAAGACAGGGATTACCACCAATTTCAATTGGATGAATTGGTTGAATTATCACTAAAAGAAAATGAGTTAGAGGAATTAGACGCAGAATTACAATTACTCTCACACGCTGAAGGGATTAAGACGGCATTGAGCAAACTGCAATTTGAATTAGAAGAATCTGAGCAACCAGTGCTTCCTCTTTTCAAACAGTGGATTAACCAATTACAATCATTTAGTGGTTATCATAGCTCCTTGCAAAGCATTATTGATAGATTGCATAGTAGCCAAGTAGAATTACAAGATATAGCAGATGAGATTGGAAGTTTGAATGGCAAAGTACATTTTGATGAAAAAAGAATTGAATGGATCAATGAACGTTTGGCTGTTGGTTATCGCCTGTTAAAAAAACATGGCGTAAAAAACACCCAAGAATTGTTAACCATTCAACAAAGTTTAGAAGCCAGATTAGAAGCTGTATTACAGATTGATGATACCATTACGGAACTAACTCAGAAAGTTGAAGTCCTTTCCAAACAAGCGCTACTTGCAGCCACCGAATTGAGTGTTGCTAGAAAAGCAGAACAAGAACCACTTGAATTAAAAGTAAATGCCTTATTGCATCAAGTAGGCATGCCCAATGCTAGGTTGAAAATTGCTATTGAAACAACCAATCAGCTTCAGCCATTTGGACATGATCAAATAGAGTTCTTATTTGACGCCAACAAAAGCAACAAGTTTGAGCCCATTAGAAAAGTGGCTAGTGGTGGAGAATTAAGTAGGCTCATGCTTTGCATTAAATCTTTGGTGGCAGAATCAATTGACCTTGCCACTTTGATCTTTGACGAGATTGATACGGGGATCTCTGGGGAAGCTGCCAAACAAGTAGGAATGATTATGAAAGAGCTGTCTAAGAAAAGACAGATTATTTGTATTACCCATCAACCACAAATTGCGGGAAAAGCTTCTGCACATTTTTACGTGTACAAAGAAAACCAAGGCAATAGGATCAAAACCAATCTAAAGCTTTTAGAAAAACAAGAATCCATGAATGCTATTGCAAGAATGCTAGGAGGAGAAACCCCTTCTGCAGCTGCTATTGAGCACGCTAAAGAAATGATGCTGGATCATTAATAATTAAAAAACAAACACTATGAATTGGGATCAAATCATTGAATGGGTTGGATTGTTTGGAGCGTTTTTGAGCTCAGTGACTTTTTTACCCCAAGTATGGTTGGCATGGAAAACAAAAAGCGTAGGAGACTTGAGTCTTGGTATGCTGTTAATAGTATTTACCAGCGTCATTGTTTGGCTGGTATATGGGATCTATTTAAAATTGCTACCGGTGATCATTGCCAATAGTATCATTTTTGTATTATCACTAGTATTGCTTTATTTCAAATTCACTTTTCCCAAAAAGAATAGTTAGAAGTTGATCATACTTATATGCAAGAAGCCACTCCCAAAGGAATGGCTTCTTGCTTTGACTATGGTCTATACCCAAAGGGTTTAGTATTCGTCTTCGTTGAACATGAAATCTTCTTGACTTGGATAATCAGGCCAGATGTCTTCAATGCTCTCGTACACTTCTCCCTCGTCCTCCAATTCTTGCAGGTTTTCTACCACTTCAATGGGTGCACCGCTACGAATTGAATAGTCAATCAATTCATCTTTGGTTGCAGGCCAGGGAGCTTCTTCCAGATAACTTGCTAATTCTAATGTCCAGAACATGTCTTTAAAATTTTTGCAAATGTAACCGTATAAAGCAAACAACCCAACCCAAGTTTTCAAGGATGTGCAAATAAATCCCCAAATTTGGTTTGACTTGGCCCTGCTTTTGTAGGTTTGCATATATAACCCATACTGAATCAAATGCTTAAAGCCCATCATATTACCAAGTCCTACGGCCAACTTTCTGTATTGAAGGGGGTAACTATTTCTGTAGAAAGGGGTGAAATAGTCAGTATTTTGGGTTCTTCTGGAGCGGGCAAGAGCAGTTTGCTTCATATTTTAGGCACATTAGACCGTGCCGACACGGGTACTATTAACATTAATGGCCAATCTGTAGAAAACCTAAAAGGGAAAGAATTGGCTGCTTTTAGAAACAAGCATATTGGATTTGTATTTCAGTTTCACCATTTGTTACCCGAATTTTCTGCCCTAGAAAATGTGTGTATTCCCGGATGGATAGCTGGTAGAAAAAGAAAAGAAGTTGAACATCAAGCAGCAGCTTTGCTAGAAAAACTGGGTTTGGGAAACAGAAAAGAACACAAACCCCAGGAACTTTCTGGAGGTGAGCAACAAAGAGTGGCCGTAGCCAGGGCTTTGATTAATCAGCCATTGATTGTATTTGCAGACGAACCTACGGGCAATTTAGATAGTAAGAACGCCAAAGAACTACATGATTTATTTGTATCACTAAGAGACGAGTTTCAACAAACTTTTCTGATTGTGACCCACAATGAAGAATTAGCCTCCATGAGTGACCGTAGTCTGTTTATGCGAGACGGGTTAATTATACAACCCTAGTCATCATTGAAAAATTAAGACAGTCTTGGCCTCCAAGGCTTTTCAGGAACCTGCAGTAAATGACCAATATATCTGCTTAGCTGAAATAAATAATCGCTCAAGCGATTTAAATATTTAACCACCAGCGGATCTACAAATAATTCGTGTTCCATCATATTCACACAACACCTTTCAGACCTCCTACATACGCAACGGGCCACATGGGCTGTGGAAATGGCTGGATGCCCTCCCGGAAGAATAAAAAATTTCATAGCTGGCAAGAGCTCATTCATACTATCAATTTCTTTTTCTAAAAAAAGAATATCCGATTCCTTTAAATCAGGAATCTTCATCATGGGCTCTTTTTCAGGATCACAAGCCAAAGAAGACCCAATGGTAAACAAACGGTCCTGAACTTCTGTAAGAGTTGTTTTGGAACGTTCATCACTTAAATGGTCTCCTAATAAGCCAATATAAGAGTTGAGCTCGTCAATTGTTCCGTAAGTATCAATCCGTATATGGCTTTTGGCCACTTTGGTTCCGCCAATCAAACTGGTTTTACCCAAGTCACCGGTTTTGGTATAAATTTTCATCGCCATATAGTCCTAGTATTTATCTCTCCCTACCTAACAAAAGTAATTTTTAAAGGTTCAGAAATAAAAAAGGAGAGAATCACTTCTCTCCACAATTTCTCTACTTTTTGGTATTAATGACTGTGATGGGTAACCATATCATCGGTTTTGACCCTATCGCTTTCTATTAGTCCATCTCTTAATCGCACAATTCTATGCGCATAGCCTGCAATATCTTCTTCATGGGTAACAAGCACTACCGTATTACCTGCTTCTTGAATCTTTCCAAAAATACGCATTACTTCTACTGATGTTTTGGAATCCAAGTTACCGGTAGGCTCATCCGCCAATAAAAGTGATGGATTGTTGACTAAGGCCCTAGCAATGGCCACACGCTGAATTTGACCACCAGATAACTCATTTGATTTGTGATGGCTTCTTTCTGCCAAATCCACTTTTTTCAAAGCTTCCATGGCTCGTTCTGTTCTCTCTTTTTTATTAATACCTGCATATATTAAAGGCAGTGCCACATTTTCTACCGCTGTTAACCTTGGAAGCAAATTGAACTGTTGGAATACAAATCCAATCTCAACATTACGCACTCCTGCCAAATCATCATCGGCCATTTTGCTAACATCTTTACCATTCAAGATATACCTTCCACCGGTAGGAGAATCCAAGCAACCCAAGATATTCATGAGGGTACTCTTTCCACTTCCTGAAGGTCCCATCAGGGCCACATACTCATTTTTAAAAATGTCTAAAGAGATACCTTTCAAAACTGGAATGGCTTGGTTACCCATGAAATAACTTTTTTCAATGGCTTCCAGTTTGATAATTGAATCGTTCATATATGGAGGTTAAAAATGTGATTTATTTTTTAATAACGGTAGGCACTTTAAAAAAAGCTTCATCTGCTAAAGGTGCATTTAACAATGCATCTTCTCTTTCTATAGAACCCTTTACTTGATCTTGGCGTAATATATTAACGGCATCACCCATATGCAATAAGGGTTCTACCCCATTGGTATCAAGGTTTTGAAGCTGTTCAATAAAACCAACCATTTTTTGAAGGTCATTTCTAATCTCAATAGTACCATCCTTATCAAACGAAAGTTTTGATAGGTTGGCCAAATTGTCTACTAGTTCATTTGTAATTTCCATTAGAACAAAAATAATTGAAACCCAGTCAAATCAGTTCAGTTATTGTTGAAAGGCAATTTTACCCAAATAATGGTTAATAATCGGGATGTGGCGCTTGATGGGGAAGAAAGCATTGTTATTGCTAATGCCAGATTATTAAATTGTTTAATAATTACAGTATTCAAAAGAGGCTTTTTTCAACATTTTTTCCTAAATAAATGTGAATTTCACAATTATTAAAAAAAATAACATTAGAAAAAAGATTTCTATATATAATATTATTAAATTGTAATCACAAACCCCCCCGATTATGTTAGTCTACGTACTACTTGCCATTTACCTTGTGTGCCTCTATGTGGCATATAAAGGAGCAGCGACTTCGGAAAACTGATATCCAAAAGGATTCAGCAGAGTAAGAAATTGCTAAAAACCTCAGTAATACCCAATACTGAGGTTTTTTTGTGTCAAATATTTTCCTTTATCTTCGGGTAATTAGTTGCATAACTAACTAATTTTGACGATCCTTAAATTGCTAATATGAAACGTTCAATCAAAAAAGTTGCCGTATTGGGTAGCGGGGTTATGGGATCCCGTATTGCTTGTCATTTTGCAGGCATTGGTATTCAAGTCTTATTATTAGATATGGTACCAAAAGGAGCAGAAGAAAGTACCAAACCTGCAGAAAGGAATAAACTGGTAAATGACGCATTAACTGCTGCCATCAAAAGCAATCCTTCTCCTGTTTATAATAAAGACGTAATTAAAAAAATCAGAACTGGCAATTTCACAGACAATATGAAAGATATTGCTGCTGTAGATTGGATTATAGAAGTAGTAGTAGAACGATTAGACATAAAACAACTCATCTACACCCAAGTAGAACAGTTTAGAAAACCAGGCACACTGGTGAGTTCAAATACATCTGGTATTCCCATTCACTTAATGGCAGAAGGAAGATCAGAAGATTTTAAAAAGCATTTTTGTGGAACGCATTTCTTTAATCCTCCAAGGTATTTACGCCTATTAGAAATTATTCCTACTCCGTACACGGATCCAGAAATAGTTGATTTCTTAATGCTGTATGGTGATTTGTTTTTGGGCAAGACCACAGTGCTTTGTAAAGATACTCCAGCATTTATTGCCAATAGGGTTGGTGTATTTAGTATCATGAGCATTTTCCATATCATGAACAAATTGGGTCTAAGTATTGATGAAGTTGATGCACTTACAGGACCCATTATTGGCAGACCAAAATCAGCCACTTTTAGAACAGCAGATGTAGTAGGTATTGACACCTTAGTTAAAGTAGCAAAGGGCGTGGCCGATAACTGCCCAAATGATGAAGCAATAGCCATTTTTCAAATACCAGAATGGTTAGACAAAGTAGTAGCCAATAATTGGCTGGGCGATAAAACCGGTCAAGGATTTTTCAAAAAGACCAAGTCTGAAGCAGGAAAAGAGATCCTGACTTTGAATTTGAGCACCATGGAATACGGCCCAAGGAACAAACCCAAATTTGCCAGTCTTGAAGCTGCTAAACCTATAGAAGACTTGAAGCAACGCATTAAAATGTTGAGCGCTGCACCTGATAAAGCAGGAGAATTTTATAGGGCTTTCCATTTTTCTTTGTTCTCCTATATCTCTCACCGTATTCCAGAAATCAGTGATGAGACTTATAGACTTGACGATGCCATGAAAGCGGGTTTTGGATGGGAAATAGGCGCATTTGAAAGTTGGGACACAGTTGGTGTTGCTAAGACCGTAGCAGCCATGAAAACGGCCGGATACGCTGTTGCTGCATGGGTAGATGAAATGCTAGCCACAGGTGCTCAAACCTTCTTTAAAGTAGCAGACGGAAAAAGAATGTATTATGATGTAGCCAGCAAGTCTTATGTGGCTATGCCTGGTGGAGAAGCATTCTTGATTTTGAACAACCATTCAGACAAGTTGGTTTGGAAAAACTCAGCTTGTAAAATGTATGATATTGGAGATGGTGTAGCTGGTTTTGAATGGAGCACCAAAATGAATAGCATTGGTGGTGAAGTATTGGAGGGCTTAAATAAAGCCATCGGCATTGCCGAAGAAAAATTCAAGGGATTGGTCATTGCCAATGAAGGCGCCAATTTTAGTGCGGGTGCCAATGTAGGTATGATTTTCATGTTAGCTATTGAACAAGAATATGATGAGCTAGACATGGCCATTAGAATGTTCCAAAATAGCATGATGCGTTTGCGTTATTCAAGCATTCCTGTTGTTACTGCACCACATGGTTTAACCCTAGGTGGTGGTTGTGAAATGAACCTTCATGCTGACAAGGTTTGTGCTGCTGCGGAAACTTATATTGGATTAGTAGAATTGGGTGTTGGTCTAATCCCCGGCGGTGGTGGAACCAAGGAATTTGCTATGCGCGCGGGCGATGAATTACACGAGGATGAACCAGAAACAGTGACTTTAAAAAATAGGTTCTTTTCCATTGCTACCGCAAAAGTGGCCACTTCTGCCAAGGAAGGATTTGATATGGGCATTTTGCGCAAGGGTCAAGATGAACTAGTGATGAATATTGGCCGCAGAATTGCAGAAGCCAAGAAGTCTGTGATTGAGATCTATGACCAAGGCTATACCATGCCTGCTCAAAGAACCGATGTAAAAGTGATGGGAAGGGCTGGTCTTGGCGCTATGCTAGCCGGTATCAATGGCATGTGGCGCGGTGGATATGCCACTGACCACGATGCATTAGTAGCTCGCAAATTGGCTTATGTACTATGTGGTGGCGATTTAAGTGAGCAAAGCCTGGTTTCTGAGCAATACTTACTTGATCTTGAAAGAGAAGCTTTCTTGAGCTTGTGCGGAGAGAAAAAATCTTTGGAAAGGATTCAGGCGGTTCTTAAAACGGGAAGACCGATAAGGAATTAGTGAAGAGATAAAAGATAAGAGTGAAGAGAGGAGGAAGAAAGTGAAGAGTGAAGAGAGGAGGAAGAAAGTGAAGAGTGAAGAGTGAAGAGTGAAGAGTGAAGAGTGAAAAATATATAGACTAGGTTAAAGCCGGATTAATTCCGGCTTTTTTGTGCAATCTGCTGTACAAAATTGTATCGTTTTGTAAAGAATTGACGAATTGAAACAATTTTCTGCTCAAATTCTGCCACTTTTGGTTTTAAAATTCTGAAATTCAGAAATCGATTGTCATTTTTTAAAACCCCTAGCATGCCAGAGACCTTCCTCTATAATATCAATGCTGAGTATATAGTCTTGTTTTTAATGTTGGGCATGTTTGGTCTTTTTGCTTTGGGCAGAAGATTGCACATGCATCAAAAAGACAGGATTCAAGATCTTGGTCCCTTGTCCAATTTCCTCTTTGCCCTTTTGGGTTTAATGATGGCATTTACTTTTGGAATGTCTGCCTCTAGATTTGAAGCCAGGAATGCCATTGTGATTACGGGCACCAATCATATTAGGGATGCCATTATGCGGGTTGATTTATACCAGGATTCAGCTGTAAGAAAAGCATTTAAAGCTGACTTCAAAGAATATGTGCAGGCAAGAATTGATTGGTCTTATTCTAAAAGGGACTTAAAAATGGCAGAAGATGCCCAAAAAAGAACAAAAATTGTAGCAGATAGACTTTTAAACCGGGCTGCTGTTTTAGCAAGGGACCCCGAAAATCTGGTAGCCAGCCAGCAAATGATACCTCCTTTGCATGCCATGATTGAAATTGTTACACTCAGAGAAGGTGCAACCAAGGCCATTGTTCCAGAACCCATTATCTATTTATTGTTTCTAATGGCATGGATAACCAGTTTTATGGCGGGCTATGCCACCAATATTCAAAAGAAATTTAACTACCTAGCTGTTTCTGGTTTTACCCTTTTAGTTGGGCTTGTTATCTATATTATTTTAGACCTAGACCGCCCAAGAAGGGGATTGATCAGTAATAATTTTGTGAACCAATTTATAGTAGACCTTTTAGAATTATTTAAATAAAAACAAATGCCAGAAACTTTTCTCTATAACATTAACGCCGAATACATTGTACTTGTACTGATGCTTGGCATGTTTGGACTTTTTTACTTGGGTAGACAATTGCACAAACACAATAAGTCAGAGATCCAAGATATGGGGCCTTTAACCAGTTTTCTATTTGCTTTATTAGGCTTAATGTTAGCATTTACTTTTGGTATGTCTGGATCAAGATTTGATACCAGAAGAGGCCTAGTGGTTCAAGCGGCAAATAATATGCATGCTGCCATTCTTAGGGCTGACCTGTACAAAGATGATTCTGTTAGAGTAGCATTTAAAGCGGACTTAAAAGATTATGTTCAAGCCAGGATCAATTGGTTTGATGCCAAAAGAAGCCCAGCACAAGTAGTTGAAGCCGCAAAAGAAACAAAGCGTATTGGAGACAAGTTATGGCATAGGGCTGCTGTACTAGCCAGAGACCCTTCCAATATGGTGGCTTCTCAACAAATGATTCCTGCCCTTAATGCTATGATAGATGTAGCCGTTAGCAGAGAAGCTGCTACCAAAGCTATTGTTCCAGAACCTGTTCTATACCTCTTATTTATCATGACACTGGTGACTAGCCTAATGGCAGGTTATGCAACTTCTATTCAAAAAAGGTTCAACTATGTTGCCGTTATAGGTTTTATTGTTTTAGTGGGTTGTGTTATCCTAATCATTCTAGACTTAGACAGACCCAGAAGGGGATTAATCACCAATGTTGCTGTAAACCAATTTATCAGAAACCTTTTAGAACTTTTTTAAAACCCATTTTCAACTGACAAAAAAACTCAACTATGCCAGAAACTTTTTTATATAATATTAATGCCGAGTATATTGTCTTGGCCCTTATGTTAGGAATGTTTGGTTTGTTTTATTTGGGGCGTCATTTACACAAAGACAATAAGTCCAATATCCAAGATATGGGGCCCCTAACCAGTTTCTTATTTGCCTTATTGGGTTTAATGCTTGCGTTTACTTTTGGCATGTCCGGTTCAAGATTTGATACCAGAAGAGGTCTAGTAGTTCAAGCTGCTAATAACATGCATACCGCCATTCTTAGAGCTGAACTATACAAAGATGATACTGTAAGAGCCGCTTTTAAAGCCGATTTAAAAGATTATGTACAAGCCAGAATTAACTGGTTTGATGCAAAAAGAAGTGCTCAAGAAGTAAATAAAGCAATTTTTGAAACTAAGAGAATTGGTGACAAACTTTGGCATCGCGCAGCAGTATTGGCTAGAGACCCTGCTAATATGGTGGCTTCTCAACAAATGATTCCTGCACTTAATGCCATGATAGACGTGGCTGTAAGCAGAGAAGCAGCCACAAAGGCCATAGTACCGGAACCCATTTTATACTTGTTGTTTATTATGACACTGGTTACAAGCCTAATGGCAGGCTATGCTACCACTATTCAGAAAAAGTTTAATTATATAGCTGTTGCTGGATTTATCGTTTTGGTAGGAGCTGTTATCTTTATTATCCTAGACCTTGATAGACCAAGAAGAGGATTAATAACTAATACAGCTGTAAATCAATTTATCAGAGATTTATTAAAACTCTTTTAAGTATTCTGTGACGCTCTAAAAAAATTAAATGCCCCAGCCAAATCGCTGGGGCATTTAAACTATAGTTAAGACCATCCCACTTTTCACTTTTATCTCTTCACTTACTCACTCTTCCCTCCTCTCTTCACTCTTATCTTTTATCTCTTCACTTCTTCTTCATTCCTCATTCCTCACTTTTCACTTTTATCTCTTCACTTACTCACTCTTCCCTCCTCTCTTCACTCTTATCTTTTATCTCTTCACTTCTTCTTCCTCACACTCTTCACTCTTCACTCTTCACTCTTCACTTTTCCTCACTAACTACTCAATCTGATAAATTTCCCAATTCTTAGACTGGTACATCAACAGGGTTTTTAAATTTTTACTGATGATCATTTGCTGAAGGTTATAGGCATTCAGTACTGTCTGGTTATGTGTAAGGTTCTCCCTTCTGGCAATCAACATATATTTAACCGCTATGGTAGGATTTTCAACAATGGTTACAAAAGATTTCTGGTGAGGCAGAATAAGGCCATTTAGGTTTCCAATATGCACTACAATACCATAGGCAGATGCATCGTCTATCAGCATTTTGTCTTTATCTGAAACAATACTAGTGATATACTTAGCTACCTGTTCGGATTCACTTAATACCCTTGGGCCCTGCCAGTTGTCATAGATACCCTTCATTTCCAATTCAAACTGGTATTCTTCTTCATTATCTGTGTGAATAAAGAAATAGAATCCCATACCAATGGTTAAAATAGTAGAAACTCCAAAAATCCAAGAAGAGGTTTTTAGGCTATACTTAGACGTGCCGTAATAACAAATGGTCACAAGTCCAATGGGTATAAAGAGCAAGTAATACCCCAGGGTTAGTGTGTATTTATAATCCAACAACATTAAAGAATAGTAAAACAACATGGCCAGAATGGTAAACAATTCATAGAGTTTACCCCTAAACAAAATCAATGCTGCTAAAAAAATGGGGGTCAAAAATAAAATAAACCCTTGTATAACAATCTGAGATTGGTACATGAAATTATTTCTGGTAGCAGAAGTAATAACATTACTTACCGTACGGTTACCCGTAATCCTCCAGTTGGCATACTGGCTATCTAAGAAGTAAGTGGGTGAACCCGCGTACTGGGCATTCAAACCACGGAACAAGAACACGGCCATTAAGGGTAATAGAAATAATACCAAGTAAATAGATGCTGTTCTATTAGCCAGCTTACGCCTTTGTGACCTATTGTTTAAGGCTTCAAAATATTGAAATAAAGGAGAGTCATCTTTGTTAATTTTAATTCCGTCTAAGGAAATCAGAAATATAAAAGGGAAGAAAGCCAGAACCACCCAGATAAACTCAAAGTTGGTAAATATAAAACAGGCAATAAAGATACTGGCCAGTGATAAGTGATAAGTTACTGGCTGTTTGTAATACCTGAATAATGACCTAAAGATTAAATAAGCCACCAAGGCCACAATGGCATTTCTTCTTCCCGTTACAGCCGCAAATACAAACATAGGATGCAGGGTAAACAACAAGAAGATCAGTGGTGTATATAATTTCCAAGAAAACTCAGACTTTTTAAACTCTTCTAATAATTGATAGAACAAGCCGCAAATCATGACAATACTGGCGGCAACTGGTGCATATAAATAACCCAATGGCACAAATGCCAACCCAGACAAAAACACCAAAGATGGAAAGGTAAAGCCCAAGGTAAGAATGGTGTTCTCGTTGGTATTAAACAACAACATCAACTTTTCAGAATAGAATAAACCTGAAGAGTGTTCAAACCCATGTCTTCTCAACAACCACGAAATGATTACGTAGAAGAAGATTAGAAAAATGGTTAATATTTTATTCAGATTCTTTGGCATGGTTACTAGTTGGCAGCGGCGGGTTCAGCAGCGTGTGCAGTATTGGCACTACTACTTACCTTAGTCAGACCATGGTTGGTTTTTTCCCAATAAAATGGTTTATAAATCAATTGCCACAAACCCTTGTAGGCTGCAATACTGTGCATAATCCAATACAATGGGTTTAGGGCGGCAAACAAAATTAATTCATAATACCTTCTTTTGAATACGCTCAACATGTTTACATAAATCATCAAGGTATTACCCGCCACCAAGTTAAATGTGGCAATATACAATACCCAATCAGGGAACAATGCGGTTACAAATGTTAGTTTAACGATACTGTATACTAATAGGAAACTCAACAATATAGGATACAACAAAAAGGTAATAGAAGTACCGGCAATAAAGAAGTTAAATCCAAGAAAACCCCTCCAACCAATCCTTCTAATCAAACGCGCAGGATTACGCATATGTACCAAGGTTGTTTGCATATAACCTTTAATCCATCTAGAACGTTGTCTAATCCAATTGAAAGGTTCGTTATTGGCTTCTTCTAAGGTGGTACTATTTACAACTCCTACTTTGAATCCCTTTTCAAATACGCGCACACCCAAATCCGCGTCTTCAGTTACGTTGAATGGATCCCAGCCTCCCAATTCCATCAATTTGTCAAACTTAAAGTGGTTACTAGTACCTCCTAATGGAATAGGAATATCCAAAGACATGAGCCCAGGTAACATGTAGTCAAACCAATAGGTATATTCTAAGGTGAACATACGGGTTAGCATGTTCTCATTTTTATTAAAATAGTTTAAAGCCCCTTGCAATACCACAAACTCGTCAGGTAATTTGCGGAAGAGTACCACACATTTTTTCAATTGGTCAGAGTCTGGAACGTCTTCTGCATCATAGATGGCCAAGTATTCCCCTTTACAAAAGAAAAGCCCATAGTTACAAGCTTTGGGTTTGGTTTTGGGCATGTGAAAGGGTACCACAATGGTTTCAAAGTTGGCCGGGAAGTCCAAGTTTCTTACCGCGTTCAGGGTCTTATCATCATCCTCTTCAATCAACAATTTTACGTCTAGCTTACCCCTTGGATAGTCCAAACTTCTCAGGTTCCAAATAAGCTTACGAATCAGTTTATCTTCTTTATATACCGGAAGCAAGATGGTATAAACGGGTAAGGTATTTTCAGGAAGTGCTTTTACTTCTTCCTTGTTTACCATCTCATTCATCTCCGCCATAGATCCTTTTAAAGACAAAAAGAGTTTGAACAGGATGGTAAAGAAAAAAGCCACACTAAACAACACATTCGAAAACATGGCCACTTTTAGAAAACTCACAAAAAGCAGAATCACAAATACGGCGATGGACCCAAAAATAAAAATCAATTGGGGGTCGGTGAATGTAACTAGCCCAGATTGTTCTGGGTCTTTTCGCATGAGAGAGAAAACGGATTCTTTAACATAGTACTCTCCTCGTTTAATGTGCACCAGCCAGGTAATGTCAAGATCAGAAGCTGCCACAAAACTAATGGGCATCTGAAAACGTACGGTCAATAAGGTTTTTAATTTCTCATCCTGTGGGTCAGCCGCTGCTACCAATAAATGTCCGTTTTCCAATTTGCGCAAAGGGGCATATAGTTGGGCATTTAGCTCTAATAGATCACATTGTTCTATATAGGACTCATCCATCTCCTCATCTCTAACCGCCACTAATTCATACCCTTCTTCTTCCAAAAAGGAAATATATTTTTTCCTGGTCAGGAATCCAAAGTTTAAGGCAGTTTTGATATAGCAATAGCCGAATTCTGTTGAAATGACTTCAATTTCCCTGAGCTTGTTTTTTTCAAACAAGCCTACAGAAACCATGTTTTCTAATACTGATAATGGCATATTGGGTATTGACTGCTTTTCAGCCCTGCATACAACAGGGATTCAATCTAAAAAATTCCATTGCCGGCTGTTGCAGCCAGCAATGGAATCCAGTTATTAAACAATCTCCTGAGACTTCTTAACACGTCTACGTACAAAGAAGAAACTAAATATAATGAGCACCAAGAAGATCATGAGGATAAACATTTTATATTTTTCCCATAACTCTAAAAATGTGTTCTTATCTCCCTTATAGGTAACTAGTTTCTCATCTTCTCTCAATTTGAAGAAGAAGCTACTTTTTGCGTCACTAGTAGTAATACATACATTACTCTGAATGGCAGAAGACTGACCACCAAAGCTTTTGATCACACTTTGAAAAGCGTCTTTTTGAGTGCTATCCCCTAAGGAAGATACCAGTAGAATGGTACTATTGGCCTGCCGGAAAATCTGCGCTATCCCAGAATTAGAAAAGTCATTAAAAGAATAGGTAGTTTCTCCTTCTAAGTCTTTATAGAGCTGGAAGTCTCTATTAAACTGAATAGGCATATTGGTGAAGTTCTTGATAAAAGGATCATTCCTTTGTAATAAGGCAATCACATTGAATCCCTTCAAGTCATTCATGGTAGTCTTATCAGACTGAACCAGTTGTGGCAGAATCATGGCAGCATTTAATAAAGATGCAGCATTGATTTGATAAATTAATTCACCCACTGCCGCGGTGCTGTATTGGTTCAACTGTGGCGTTACCATGATTTTTAATGGCTTTTTCCTAAACTCACCAGGATAGTTGAAGAAGTTATAGAACTCTGTAGCCTGCTCCCCTGAGAACGTAATGGTAGAAGTTCGGCTATTGATAAAACCAAAGAAACTGGCAAATCCATCCTTACATACACTATTGCTAGGGTGGAAACGCATTTCAACCACCAATGAATTCACTTTGGTTAGCAAATAAGGAGGTAGGTCAATATCATTATTGAAATTATTTAAGTCAGCTAAAGAGGTGGTGTAAACCAGGTTGTCATTGAGGTATACGTTTAGAAACCCACGATCATTTTCACGCAATTTAGAGAACAAGGCTTCTAAGTGTAGGGTTAATTTTTTAGGAATGGCATTATAATCAATTAGGTTAAAAGGATAGTTGGTATTCAAAGCCAATACCCCTTCCATTAGTGCTGAAGGAATACCTAATTGTTCCAATGTTAATACCTGTGGCAAGACTGCGTTTTCTGCTGTTTTAACAACGGTATTGTCTACAATCAATTTTTGAGAAAAAGTACTATTCAGGATGGTGTAATTACTAAGTATATTAATGGCTTTTTTATAGCCTTCTTGATCTGCACCCGTTACTACTAAGACTTGATTGCCCTCAGGACCAAGCACTTGAATTAAGCCTTCTCCTTTTTTAAGGGCGGGTAATTGCTTTCTAATAGACTCAGGAAATTTGTTCGGTAGACCAACTATCAATGTGTTTCTTAAGGTATCATTTGAATTAAACAGTGTGGTATTTACTTTCAATTCCTTGTTATTCTGTTTCATCAAAGAATAAAGGATTCCACCAGCCAACACATCATCCAAATCAGTATTAGTAGCAGTGGCAATGGTTCCAAATTCCTGAATGGTTTCTTTCAAACTTCTTTGATAAGAAAGAAAGGGTTGTTTGTTGGCAGAAAAATAAGACGTGTTACGAATGTTGACCCAAACAGCAGGATTATCAATATCCTTACAGATTTGGTCATCAATACTCATTTTAACCACAATTTTCAACTTCACAAATCGTCCGTCTGGCTGAACATACTTTTTATTCATGGGTAGGATAATGGTAATCAATGAGTCCATTGACTGACCAATAATCCTTTGGGTATAAACTGGTGCATCTTTCAAGGAAATAGTTACAGTAGAAGTGTTGGGGTTCAACACTTGAGATGGTCTAATATACAATACCAACTTACTATTTTCCATATCGTCATCTGGCTTCACCTTTACGAAGTAGGTGATAGATCCAGTGATACCATAGATGGATTGGTCTCGGTATCCCATGTCTTCGAATGTTCTTTGCACGGACTGAGACCAAGCCAGTGAACAGACCATCAGGAACAGGGCGGAGAGTAGGATTCTTTGCTTCATAACGTTGTATTTTATACTAAGCCAGTTTGAACTTGATTTTAAAATAGTTTCCATAGGTATCGTTGCTATTATAGGTGAGTTCACCACCCATGTCTTCAATCATTTTCTTAGAAACAGAAAAACCCAGACCAGATTGGTTGGTAGCCGAATCATGACTATTGGGAGATTCTAATTTATTAAAATATTCTGTGAGTTTACCCATTCCAATAGGCTTACCCTTATTGATAAATTCAATAACACAGTAGTTTTCAGACTCTGAAGAATGAATACTGATTACAGAAGCTTTTTGAACAAAACGGATAATATTACTCAACAATTTGAACAGAATATGTCTAATAAATATACGGTCAAGATTTACTACCAATGGGTTGGGCGATAAATTGAGTTGCAAACTAATTTGCTTCATACTTGCAGCATCCACCAAACCAATGGCGGCTCTTTCTACCTCAGGAATAATATCAAAATCTTCTAGATTGAAAGTTACTTTGCCCGTATCGGCGTCAGCAGAATCTGACAGTTTTTGAGACAGGTAATGTAGTTTTTCATTCCCCATGGTAATATAACCCAGAATTTCTTTTTGATCCATGGTTAGGTTAGAAGAAGTTCTATTAATAAGGTCAATAGAAATTTGGTTAGATCCAATAAAGTTTTTCAGGTCATGGATCATGATATTCAATGTGTTCTGTCTATAGTCACTCAACTGTTTTAAGCGTCTATTGGCTTCTTCAATAACCTGGTGCTGGTCATTGATCATTTCATTTTGTTCCAGCAAGCGTTTGTTAGATTCTTCAATAATCAGGTTTTTCTGAATCTCTCTTTTTACAATGAGGTAGCGGTTGTGGGCAATTAAACAAGAGAAAGAAGAAATGATAAAATAAACCCCTCCCCCATTTCTAATTAGACCGGCATAGCCATCATCTCTACCAGAAATAGTATACAATAAAAGAATTATCACATAAGTAATTCCAACATGCATCATACTATAAATAGGTTTCCAGAAAATGGTAGTATTTAGCAATAGTACCATTACGGAAGCCAGCATATAATAGGGCATGGCAGAAGAGGAGGGTAAAATGCCACAAGAGAAGGCGGCCAAACCAAGATTTACTGCAACAATTAAATTAACTGTAATAAGGTAGCCCCAACGTTGTTTACTACCATACCAATAAACCAAATAGGAGATTAGAAAACAAACCACCCTTAGGAACATATAATTTACCCACTGTGGTTTAGCAAACAGTAGGTCAAGCACCCAAAAAAGCGGTAAGGAGAAGAGCATGGTCCAAATAGCCACATTTGCATAGAACGTGCCATTCTTATCCATTTCCTCCTCAAACTGCTCGGGGGCAATGTTTATATAAGGGATTTTATGATAATTGATCATTTTTAGGTCAGGGTACCACAACGGTTAACGGATGATCAACTGGTCAGAGGGCACCAAATTGACCGCTATTTTCCAACTTAGTTGGTTTTAGCTTACAAATAACGCTCAAATGAGTGCAGATATTAGAAAAACGTAAAAAATATTTATACGGTATACCTTTTTTGAGGCTTGTATCTATCTTCACCCTACAATTTATACTATGCAAGAAGTGCTAAACATCAACGGAATTTCCAAATCCTATGGCCATATTAAAGCATTGCAAAATGTTAGTTTTCAGGTGCCACAGGGGGCTGTATTTGGATTATTGGGTCCAAATGGTAGTGGTAAAACCACCCTACTGAGTATTATTTTAGATATTCTAAAGGCTGATACAGGCAGTTTTGCTTGGTTTGGACATCCAGGATCACCCGCAACCCGCAAACAGATTGGTTCTTTGTTAGAGACACCCAATTTTTATCATTATCTCTCTGCAACTGACAATTTAAAAATCACTCAGGCCATTAGTGGCAGGGGCAATGCAGCTTCCATAGATGATGCCCTGAAAATTGTAAAATTGTATGAACGGAAAAATAGCAAGTTTAGCACCTATAGTTTGGGAATGAAACAAAGACTAGCCATCGGCGCAGCCTTATTGGGCAATCCCGATGTGTTGTTGTTTGACGAACCCACCAATGGCTTGGACCCTGTGGGGATAGCCGAAATTAGAGAATTGATTAGAGAGCTGTCTAATCAGGGCAAAACCATTATTATGGCTAGCCATTTACTAGATGAGGTTGAAAAAGTTTGTACCCATGTGGCCATTATGAAAAGGGGTAATCTATTAACAGCAGGTCCAGTTGATGAAGTGTTGGCCAATGAAGATATTGTAGAATTGGGCAGCCAAGACTTGAACGCATTAGAAGGCGTTCTGCAACAATACCAAGGGATCACGCAGATTAAAACTACGGACCATCAATCTTTACAAGCTTTCTTTCCTGTTGGAACAGCCAGCATGGAAGCCATTAATAAACATTGTTTTGAACAAGGCGTGGTCCTGAACCAATTGACTTTGAAAAAGAAAAGCCTTGAAACCAAATTCTTTGAATTGACCAACGACTAACACTAGCAATATGAACTTATTAGCACTTGTAAAAATAGAATGGCTGAAAATTAAAAAGTACCCAGCATTCTGGTGGATGTTTGGTATAGTAGCACTTACTTACCCTGGCACCAATATGATGTTTTACTATGGATATAGTGAGGGTACCAAGGGAAAAGAAGTAGCCAGTAATGTAGCCAAAATGTTATTGGGCAATCCCTTTGCCTTTCCAGAAACCTGGCATACAGTGGCATTTTTATCTTCCGTATTTATCATGATCCCAGCCATCTTGGTAATCATGCTGGTGACCAATGAATACAATTACAAAACCCATAGACAAAACATCATTGATGGTTGGAGCAGGGGCCAGTTTGTAACCAGCAAATTGTTTGACGTATTGATTATTTCAATGGTTAGTACTGTCTTGTATACCGCTGTAGCATTTGGTTTTGGAGCTTGGGCTGACTATGATAATATTGGCAGATGGGCAGAGCAATTGCAATATATTCCACTGTTCTTCTTACAAACCTTTGCCCAATTAACCATTGCATTTCTTTTGGGATTCTTAATCAAGAAAGCCTTTATTGCTTTGGGTATTTTCTTTTTCTACAACCTTATCTTAGAAAATATTGCGGTTGGATACGCCAAATTCAAATTAAACGATATTGGTAAATTTTTACCCTTTGAAATCTCTGATAGGATTATTCCATCACCCGCATTTATGTCTAGGTTTGGCAAAGACATGAAAGAAGCTTACGAAAAAGCCTTGGATGCCATACCCATGCATATTGCGCTAACGCTTGTTTTAACTGCAGGCATTTGGGCATTTTGCTATTGGAAGCACAAACGCAGAGACTTATAAGGATTAGAGCAATAAATCATACTTATTCACCTTTGACCAATTCTTCTAAAGCTTGGTCAAGGGTTGGATAGGCGTGTTTGAACCCAGCAGATTGAATTTTAAAACTATTGACTTTAGCGCTTTTTAGTACCTCCACACTCATTTCTCCTAAGACCAATTTTAAAAAGAAGGAGGGTACATGAAAGGGTAGAAAAAAGGAACCCTTCATTTTTTTAGCCAAAGCCAATATGAATGCTTTATTGGTCACTGTTTGAGGTGCCACTGCATTATAAATACCATTAAAATTTTGGTCTTCCAATGATTGTAATAGTAGGTTACAAAGGTCTTTGATATGAATCCAACTAATAACTTGTTTTCCTGAACCAAGTATGGCAGCTATACCAAATTTTACCGGTTTTTTAAATTCAATCATAGCTCCACCATCATTACTCAAAACAATCCCAAATCTAAAAATCACCAACTTTTTTCCCATCTCTGCTACAGGAGCAACTGCTTTTTCCCAAAGCCTACAAGTCTCTCCTAAAAATGCAGTATCAGCAGGTGCGTCTTCCATAAAGCCTTTGTCCAAACTCTTTGCTGTATCTGGTCCATACCAACCAATACCAGAAGCAGAGACCAAAGACTGCACTTTGTTAGGGATACTGTTTAAAGCATGAACCAATAGTTCGCCAGATTGCACCCTACTATCCAAAATTTCTTTTTTACGAGCCGTATTCCAACGTTTATCTGCCACACCTGCTCCGGCTAAATGAATAATATGGTCTGCTTGACCAATAGCCTGTGGGTCAATGGTTCCATTTGGGATATCCCATTGGTAAAAACTAATTCTAGGGTCACTAGAACTAGTTGGATTTCTGGTTAAGATAGACACATGGTGCCCTTTTGCCAATAGCAATGCTGTCATTGCCCTACCTACCATTCCTGTTCCTCCAGTAATTAAAATATTTGCCATACTGCAAGTTATATTGGTTTTGAAGAACTAATATAAAAAAACCCCGGAATAGCTTCCGGGGTTTCACAACTAAATCACCATGTTGAAATCAAAGCTAGCAATCGTTAATCTGGCTTTTTTCCATCCAAAAAGGTATTGATAGTAGAGAGTTGTGTTTGGTTATTGGCGTCTTTACCAACGGTTACCTTACTATAGAAATTCTCTACAGAAGTTAAGGTATTACCAAACAACTCCATATTCCTGCGGATATAGGCAGGTACCGAATCAAATTCATTGTTGGGGTCGGTAGTGTTCATGTTAAAAGACAGGTTGCGCAGTTTTTGAATACGCTCTGCAGCCCTTCTTTTTTGCTCTTCCGACTCGTCTAAATAAGCATCTTCTTGGGGAATAGAAGCCTGAACTGGCGCCACTTTGGGAGCAGGAGCTTCTACTTCACGCATCACCAATTGCATTTCTTCTTCCTCTTCCATCTGAACAGGTGGAGTGGGTTGAATTACAGTAACTGCTTTTGCAGGTGCTTGTTCTTGAATAGGAGCAGAAACAACGGGTGTAACTACTGGTGCAACTTGAACAGGAGCAGGAGCTGATACAGGTGTTTCGGCATAAATATTATTGGGTTTGCTCAAACCAGAGAATCTATTGGTATTCACCACAGCTGGTTGATCAGAAACCGTAAAGTTGACTAACTCTTCTAATTCTGTTTTGGCAACTGGTTCAGGAATTACTTCCATTTCAGGTGCTTTCAGTTCTGCTGTTTCTGGAAGATCCAAACTCAGTTCAAAATGAAATACTTCTTGTTCCTCGGTATTGTTCAATGCTGCTGAAGCAATTGGCTCCACCATTTGTACAGGAGCTTCCACTTCCAGTGCAGACTTATAAATAGGCATGTCTAACAGCTCGTCTGAATCCTGTAGACTTGGCTCAAAAGGGTCAAATTCAGGTTTGGGATTAGCAGGTTTTGCAGCAACTGGCATTTTGGGCTCTGCACCAGCCACGTCTAAAGTCATCACAATTTTCTCTTCTACAGGTGCTGCTTTTTGAACTGGCACTGGTTTAGAGAATGGGTCTTTGTGTTCAAATCCAGTGGCAATTAAAGTAATGCCAATTTTCTTATCAAGGGTTGGATCATAACCCATACCCACAATCACGTCAGTAGCTTCCCCAGCTTGCATGCGGAGGAAATTATTAATGGTCTCCACTTCATCCATTGTGCATTCGTGTTCACCTTCTGCACTATTGATATTGATTAAAATCCATTTAGCACCTTTAATATCGCTATCGTTCAATAAAGGAGAACTCAAAGCTTCTTCAATGGCGCGTTGTGCCCTGTCTTCACCTTCTACCTCACTCTTACCCAAGATGGCTACACCACCATTCTTCATTACCGTGCACACATCGGCAAAATCCACAATAATATGACCACGGCTATTAATGATATCGGTAATACATTTAGCTGCAGTTGCCAATACATTATCGGCTTTGCTAAATGCTTCTTTCATTTTTAAGTTGCCATATTGCATGCGCAATTTGTCATTGCTAATCACTAGCAACGTATCTACATAAGGCTTTAGTTGGCGAATACCTTCTTCTGCTTGTTGTAAACGTCTTGGTCCTTCAAATCCAAATGGAGTGGTAACAATACCTACCGTTAAGATTCCTAAGTCTTTACAGATTTGAGAAATAATGGGAGCACCACCGGTACCTGTTCCACCACCCATACCAGCGCAGATAAATGCCATTTTGGTATTTACTTCTAGGATCCTTTTAATCTCTTCCAAAGATTCTTCGGTTGCTTTTTTGCCTACTTCAGGATTAGCACCAGCTCCCAGACCCTGGGTTAAGTGTGGTCCAAGTTGGATTTTATTTGGGACCCTGCTTTGTTCAATAGCTTTGGCATCAGTGTTGCAAATAATAAAATCTACACCCTCAATGTCTTGGGCAAACATGAAATTGACTGCATTGCTTCCACCACCTCCAACACCAAGAACTTTGATGATAGAAGATTTCTGTTTTGGAAGATCAAAATGGATCATAAGGAACGGTTTAGATGGACGTACTTTTTTCTACGGGGTACAGGACTGTAACTAATAACGAATAATAATAATAATTATTTTATAATCTGATCTTCTTCCTCTTTGAACATGTCTATTAAATTGTCTTTAAACATGTTCCAGAACTTGTTTTTTCTTTGAGCTACATTAACAACTGGCGCTACTGGAACTTCCATTTTCACTTCTTCTTCTTTTTTGGTTAAAGTAGCAGGAACGGTCACTTTTACAAATGCAGACTGAAAGTCTTTATTATGGTGCTCATAATCATTGTACCCTTTCAGAATTAAACCAATACAAGTACTGTACATAGGCTTTTTCAATTCCTCAATATGATTTGGCGCCAAGTGTTCATTGGGTAAACCAATTCTAGCATTTAAACCAGTAGTATATTCAGTTAATTGAATCAGGTGTTTTAATTGAGATCCACCACCAGTAAGGATAACACCACCATTTAGTGCGCGGCTATCCAAACCAACTTGTTTCAGGTGATAGCTTACAAAATCCAAGATCTCACTCATCCTAGCTTGAATAATTTGAGCCAGATTTTTTACGCTGATTTCTTTGGCAGGCATTCCTTTTAATCCAGGAATAGTAATATAAGCATTGGCTTTTGCTTCATCGGCCAAGGCACTACCAAACTGAACCTTCATAGCTTCTGCCTGGCTTTTCAGCACACCCAGACCCAAACGGATATCGTTGGTAATGTTTTCTCCACCAAAAGGAATTACGGCAGTATGTTTTAAAATACCTTCATAAAAAACGGCCAAATCAGAAGTGCCACCACCAATGTCTAAGATAGCAACACCCGCTTCCATATCAATCTCACTCATTACCGCACTGGCAGAAGCCAAGGGCTGTAACACTAGGTCTTTGGTAGACAGTCCGCTTCTTTCAACCGCACGGTTAATGTTACGGATAGCGTTTCTATCACCGGTTATAATATGAAAGTTGGCACCAACTTTAACCCCGTTAAATCCTACAGGATCCTTGATGTTTTGAATATTGTCAACATGAAAATCTTGCGGAATCACGTCAATAATCTGGTCTCCAGCAGGAATAAAAGTCTTGCGTTGGTTGTTTACCAATTGGTCAATTTCCCATCCTTGAATTTCATTGTCTGGCTCTTGTCTCACCATGTCGCCACGGGTTTGCAAGCTCTTGATATGGTGACCGGCAATACCTACATAAACTTCCTTCACTTCCAAATCAGGGTTGCTTTCATAGCAATTGGTCAAAGCCTGTTGAATGGCTTTGATGGTTTGGTCAATATTTAAAACCTGACCGTGTTGAACCCCACTACTATTGGCCCTACCAAAGCCCAAGATTTCTAATTTGCCAAACTCATTTTTCCTTCCAGCGATGGCTGCAATCTTGGTGGTACCGATGTCCAGACCAACAATGATGGGCAATTCATTGAGACTCATAAAATAGCTATTTAGTTGTTAACGAGATATTATTTGTTTTATTGTTCTTAAGAGGCTTTGAAGCCTTCTTTGTTTTGTTTTTATTGGAAGGCAAAACCGCTTTTGGCGTTGGTGTTTCAACAGTGGGTTTAGGTGCAGCAGGTTCTGTTTCTACTGGAATAGGTAATGTCTTTACAGATAGGTCAAGCAAGCGCTGCTTGGCTAAGGCAGAGTCAATAATGGCTTTCTCTGTTCCCCTTTTTACTGCCACCACTTGGTTGCTAAAACGGATGTCTAACTTCTCATAAGTATTGAGACCTTGTTGCACAAGGGCTTGTTCATAAAAGGCATTAAGCCTTTTGAATTTTGCAGCTAAATGATCTGTATTACCCACCAATATAATATGGTTACCCACCATGGGAATGAGTTCAAATTGACTTTGCGGATCAATATTTACTTGTTGAATCTGCGCCATCCAAAAAGAATCAGTCAAGATTTGTTTAGAAAGATCCACCACGCCTTGTAGCACCAGACTATCTGGATGGGCTAATACGGGTTTGTCAGAAGGAAAATTGGTAAACACAGGAACTTTGGCACTGATTTTTTCACTAAGCGGTAACCTTAAACCCGTACTGTCTACATAAAAAGAGCCACCTCCAATATGGAATACCCTTGCTACGGGTTGTCTTTCTTGAATATGTACTTGCAGGGCTTGGTTATTGTCAAAATATAATTCTGCATGGTCTACCCAACTATTGGCTTCTAAGAGATTCTCTAAATTCCTTAGATTGGTTTTAGTGGTTGGGTTACCAATGACTTTGCCCTTAGTATTGATGATAGTCAATATGTCTTGCTCGTCTAAGAACATATGTTGCTCTGCACCTACAATTTCAATTTGAATGGCAGTACATACTTTCTGAGACTTCTTAGAAATAGCCGCGCCAAACAACACAATAGCCCCAATGCCAAACAATAGCCAAAGGGTTTGAATAATGCGTTTTTTCCACGGTATGTTTTTAAAACTAATCAAGATGCCAAAATATTTTTAACCTGTTGAACCAAAACGTCTATGTCTCCGGCACCAGCCATGACCACCAAATCCGGTTTATTTGTTTCCATCCAAGCCAACATAGCTTCTTTCTCTAACACTGCTTTTGCTGCTAATTGCATCTTGTCTAAAATGCTATAACTAGTAACACCTTCCATGGGTAATTCTCTAGCCGGATAAATGGGAAGCAGGATCACTTGATCAGCAAGATCAAGACTTTCTGCAAATTCTTTTGCTAAGTCATTGGTGCGGCTAAACAAGTGTGGTTGAAATACCAGTACCATTTTTTGATTGGCAAATAAACTTCTTACTCCTGTAATCAGTGCGCGAAGTTCTTCTGGATGATGGGCATAATCGTCAATCAACACTTGACCCGGTTGGTTGACAATATATTCAAACCTTCTTTTTACACCTTTAAAATCGGCAATAGCCGCACGAATCTTTTCATCTTCAATGCCCAAATGTTTGGCCACTGTAATGGCAGCAATGGCATTTTCAATATTGTGTAAACCACCCATGGGAAGCATTATATCAGTAACCGTAAAATCATGGTGCTGCACATCAAAAGAATATGCGCCTTGTACCACTTTCAAATTCACCGCTTTTACATCTGCTAATGGATTTTGATAATCGTAATGGTATTGGTGCGCGGCTTTTAATTCAGCACTACGTTTCATGCCATATTTACTAATTAAACAACCACCGGGTTTTAGCTTTTGAGAGAACTCTACAAAAGCATCAGTAACCGCTTCGGGTGTTCCGTAAATGTCTAAATGGTCTGGGTCCATAGAAGTAATCACGGCCACATCAGGAACCAATTTTAGAAAACTACGGTCATATTCATCCGCTTCAACCACTACCACATTTCTTTCACTACTCCAGAAATTGGTTTGATAGTTTGCGGCAATACCACCTAGAAAGGCATTACATCCATAACCCGAATGACGCAACAAGTGCGCAATCATAGAAGTAACGGTTGTCTTGCCATGGGTACCAGCAATACAAATATTAAAAGATGATTCTGTGATCATTTGCAACACATCGCTACGCTTAACCACCGGAATTCCTTTTTCTCTATAATACACCAGTTCAGCTTGTGTTGCAGGGATAGCTGGCGTGTAAACCACTAGGTCAGGGTTTTCTGGAATCAGGTCAAGCCTTTCTTCATAGTGTATGGCAATGCCCGATGCTTCTAGTGTTCTGGTTAAAACCGTACTAGTTTTATCATACCCACTAACGGCAATGTTTTTGGAATGAAAATACCTAGCCAAGGCACTCATGCCAATGCCTCCAATGCCAATAAAATAAATGGTTTGTATGGTGCTTAACTTACTCACTTGATGGTATTCAATATGTTTTGGGCAATTAAAAGATCTGCGTTATTAATGGCCAATGCCTTACTGTTTTTCTCAAACAATTGAATGCTAATAGGGTCTTTGGCCAATTGAATGGTTTTGTTGAGTAGTAAGGTTTTCACGTCTGCGTCTTTGATCATCAAAGCAGCTTGATGCTTTACCAATACTTGTGCATTATGTGTTTGATGGTCTTCTGCCGCGTAGGGATAAGGAACAAAAATGGCTGCTTTACCTGCCACAGAAATTTCAGTAACAGACATCGCGCCAGCCCTACTAATAACAAGGTCAGCCGCAGCATAAGCTTTGTCCATATCTTGAATAAAACTGTCAACCCAAATATTGTTCATCCCCTTT
>CALRXZ020000020.1:0-42525 GCA_943372255.1 Chitinophaga pinensis | reverse complement strand
AGGAGGCCATAAAAACCAAGCTAGCAATGAGTTTGGGCTTATATGAAAAGATGCTGGTCATTAAAATGCCTCTTCTCTGTGATAGACCAATAATCCCATTAATCCAAATAAGGAACTAGCAATCAACGCGGCTAACAAGAACTCCCATTTATTGGGTTTTTCAGACTTGGCAGCCGGTACTGCTTTTTCTAAAACATAGAGGGCGGAAGCATTGTTATCAATGGCCAATTGAAATTCATTGGCAGCTTTTTGATAACTATTCATTTGCTCCAAAATGTTTTGGAGTTTGCTTTGGTTTAATCTAATCTCCGCTTCTGAAAGAGCAGTGGTACTAGCAAGTGTTTTGTATTCCGCTTCCATACTAGCAATATTGGATTTGAGTTTTGCTAGAGAATTGCGGTAATTTTCTTTCCAAATTGCGGCTTCTGTTTGCTGTACTATTTCTACTAATCGATTCACAATTTTAGCTGAGAGTTCTTTCTCCTTTGTCCAAGCAAATACCTTTAGTTGTCCCAAATCCGTTTTTTGAAAAGTCAGGTCTTCTCTTAATTCTAAGACCGCTTTTCTTCTATTGATTCCTTGATCACTATTGGTCAATTTGTAATAATCCACCAATTGAAAACTATCTACCAATTGTTTGTATACGGTATCCATGCTGGCAATACCAAATAATCTATCCAGGTCATCACCCGTTCCAAAATAAGAATAGAGCCCTTCAATATTGGTATTAAATAGTCTTGCCTTATCGGCCAGCGCCGGATTTGCTGGAACTAAAATGGCAAAGGATCTATAATATTTGGGCACCATAAAGAGGGTAATGGTAGTAACCAAAAGGGCTATCACCACAAATCCAGCCAACTGTTTCCATTTGTCTTGGAGTAGTTGAGCCGTTTTCTGCAGGTTAAATTTTGGCGTAACTGCGTTTGAGTTTGTTGGCATCTGGTGAAAATACAAATTTAAGTTTTAGAACTGCCTCACTAGAGCAGTAATAGATTGCTGAAGAATTATGCCTACGTGCTTTTCAATACTAGTTTATGGAGCTACCACAACATTTCGGGTAAGGCTCTCGTCTAAGGAAATAAAGGTCTCAGTACGTTCAATTCCCTTTATTTTCTGTAACTCATCGTGCAACACAAAGCGCAATTGCTGAATGTCTTTGCAAACAATTTCTGCAAACATGCTATAGTTGCCCGTGGTATAATTCAATCTTACTATTTGAGGTATTTTCTTCAATTCTTTAGCTACACTGTCATATAAAGAGCTTTTTTCTAAATAAATTCCAATAAAAGCAATAACATCGTAACCCAAAGCCTTTAAATCAATTGATAATTTCTTACCTTTCACAATACCGGATTCCTCCAATTTTTTGATCCTAACGTGAATGGTACCACCAGAGACAAAAAGCTTTTTGCCTAGGTCTGCATAGGAAATTTCGGCATCGCCCATCATTTCCTGAATAATCTGCAAATCCAATTTATCTAAATTCAATTTTACGGACATAAATCACTATTTTTTGAATATTATCTATAATATACGGCAATTTATTGAACATTTTCTATACTTTTTAAATTTTCTTTAAAATGTTTGCAAAATTATGATGAACGGCTGTATATTTGTTCTCCCAACCAAGGGAAAGATCTTATATACTGTGGGGTGATGAAACTTTTGGCAGACATGCCCTCTTGTCTCGGGGGTGAAGATCATAGGACAAACGTAGCATAGAGCCGCTTAGCAATAGGCGACCAGGGTCGACCACTGAACTTTGTGCTATAGCTAACTACTTCGTGGAGGTTCGATCCCTCCCCCTACAGCTTTAAAAAGCCGCAACTCTTGCAGATAGTTGCGGCTTTTTTGTTTTCTACCCCTTCCCGAAACTGAATATTTTGACTGTCTAGTCCTGAAATTCAGTAATATTTTATGAGTTAAATTTTTTTAACTAGAGCGTGATTTTTAAAGTATTAGCAAATTTAAATTTAACAACAGCCTGGTTCACCGCTACATGTTTTGATTTCTTTTTCTGTTCTGCCCCATTTAATTTCTATATCAGAAGCATCTCTTATTGAAACAATAGTTATCTTATAATGAAGCTGCTCCCCGGCCAATGGGTGATTCGCATCTACCAGAAGGTGCTTATCTTTTTTTTGTATTAACCTGGCTTCTTGTCCGCCAGGTATTTGAATAAGCTCTCCAATTTCAAATTTTTCAATCTCACTAAACAGGTTATTGTCAATTTGATAAACCAGTTGCTCATTTTTTAATCCATAAGCGTTTGAAGGGGCAAGTATTACATCTAGTTCCTCGCCTGCTACATGTCCTTCAAGTGCTTTTGCTATAGCAGGAAATATAGAGATACTGCCATGTACATATTCTTCCGGTTCAAAGCCCAATGTAGAATAAATCATTTCATTGTTCTCGATTGAGATGGTGTAGTGAATTCCAACAACCTTATTTTTCTCTACCTGCATACTAAACCAATTTAATAAGTAAGGTTTGCCTTTTTTTTATGTTAATCCGTTGATGAAAGCTAATTAAATAAGTGTTGTCTTGTTTGCTTATGGTTGATTGAATTGGCTTTCCATCCAAGATAGTAGTCAGTGTTGAACCTTCCACAATTGCATCAAACGAAAATGTTTTTAATTGTAGGATTCCATATTCTACTTTTAATGAGGCGGCAAATTCTTTTTTAGTAGCTGTTTGTTCATACGAACCCCAAGCGTTGGCAGCAGTAAATGGCAGCTTAGATTTTTCGGGATTCATTTTTGGTGCAAATCGAATATTTCCTTTAGGCCCATCATAATCAAAACCGCATACCGAAATAAAGGTACCATAACTGGCCATCGCCCTGGCATAATGGTCACTGCATTCAATTTCATTAAATGGATTACGTTTAAACGCATGGTATCTGTCATGAATCATTCGTGTTAATACAAGCGACTCTTCTACCATACCTTCTGCCATCATGTGCGCTGCAACTTGGTGCTCAAAACCACTCATACATTCATGAAAATAACCAAGTTGCCAAGAGGCTTTCTCACCATATGGTTTTTCTTCATTGCCAGGGTTCGTATTCATGACCATTCCACCCTCACCGGCCAATGCATATGGACGCCAACCTCTTCTTTCTTTTATATAAGGCCCTACGTCGGGAGTAAAATTATATTTCCAAAGTGACTTTAACGCAGAGATGGTTTTTTCTTTATTTAAGATTCTACCTATTCCAACCTGATGTGCCCAGCTTTGACCATATACCTGATCTATATGACAGGTATTATAGGATCCTAATTTTTCTCTTCCTTTTATTTTATCAGGTTTATGAATAAAATATTCTCCATTAAAGAGTTGCTCTTCCATGTTTTTGGATCCCTTAGCAACATAATCGGCACAGGTGGCTGCAAAAGCAAGATCTCCCATTTCCTTAGCCATTATTTCACAAGCTTTTACTGCTGCAATACATAAGCCAACCAACCAAGCAATTTCGCCATCCCAAACAGCGTCTAAGGTGTTTTCAATAGGGGTGTCTTCCATTCCATCCTTATTCTTATCCTGATGAATAATCCAGGTAGTGGCTAGTTTTATCTTTTCCCAATTCTTTTCCAAGAAGGTATAATCTTGTGACATTTTGTGTTCGCGTAGAATTCGTAAAATTGTACCCGCCTGGCCATCAATTGCTGCAGTTTTTACAACTTCTCCTCTATACCAGATCATGCCATCAGGCATTAAAGACAATCCTAAATCAATCCGTTCCCTAGTATCTCTTTCAATAGCAGGAAAAATTCTACCCATTGCCTGCGCATATTGCCATACATGCATACAGGTGCCTGCACAACAACCAACTCCTTCCCATGCATAAAATCGGCCAGATTCAAATCTATGTGCAGTAGTAGTGGCTAGCGTAGAAATGTTTAAAAAGGTTCTCTCCAAAAACCACCAGGGAAGGGTTGAACCATACCAGACATCTTTCCACAAAGAAGTTTCTGTGCTTAATTTTTTAAAATTCGTATGCACGTAGGTAAGAACATCCCTAGCATTCTTGAATTGATTATTATAAAAACGCCCGGTATCCTTAATTAAAGTATTTAAATGTAGGTTACTAAAATGCCAAGCTATTGCAAATGAAGCCTTTCTGTTTTTTCCTCCTTTTATGATAAGTTTTGAACAAACAGCATTGAGTAATGATCCTTCAGCAATCTGCTTCTCAGAACTGAACTCATTTCTAAGATCAAATGATTCCTGCGTAATGGGCAAACTGAAGGAAGTATTGCCCCAGTTTTGCATATTCATAGCGCCAATGGCTAAAGTTCCGTAGTCTGCCTGTTTTATTTGATCCATACTTTCAGTATCCTTAATAGCACTACTAAGAATAATAGCTCCATTGGATTTATGAAAATGATTTACTCTGATATCAGATTTTTTTGCAGCCTTTGGCAAGACTTTATTTTCCAACCAACCTACAATTGAAACAGTGATATCATTTTTAAGATTATTCTTAATTGAAAAGGTATAGATAGTACAGGGAAGACCTGAATTGTTTTCATCTAAGGGAATAAAAGGAGAAAATACTTCAGCTGAAACATCAATTCCTAAATGATGTTCTATGTAATGAATCTTAGCCATTGGGTAGGTAGCTTCAAAAACAATCTCATCCCAATCCTCAGCCTCCATTCTTTTGATAATTGTTTTTCCTTCGGTTTCAATTTTAAAAGCGAAACCCTGTTCCAGTGGTCTAATGTTTTTTGCTGGTTGAACATAGGCCGATCCGTCTTGTGATCTTACTTTTCTGCCTTCGTGTACTTCAAAATCCCATTCTATTGTTTTAGGATCTATGCCATTTTGATTTTTATTAAAAATATCCCAAAGCCAAAGCCTGCCATCGCCTCCTAAATAAACCGTGCCGGTAAATATTCCTCCCACCGGCATCCCTATATATTGTAATTCATTTTTTGACTTTTTGTAAGAAGTTACAAAACCCCGATGATACAAGGATTTTACCCATTGAGGATCCAGTTTTTTATCAACTGGTATATTATGCAGTAATGGTGAGGGCACAAAAGGACCGGCAACCGCTCTTGCAGGATTATAATAAATTCCCGCGGCTAACAAACCTGCATTTTGTAAAAACTTTCTTCTTTCCATGTACTGATTTATCTTCTATCTTTTATTCATAATATCCCGTAATTGTTTTTCCTTGTCTGCATTCCAATAGGCACAATCCAGTTCCAGGAAAACAGATGTATAAGGAATGGTTTCATTTGTTTTCAAGACCAAGACTTTAAATAGTTTTGATGCCGCGTCAAGTTTTGAAAATACCGAATCGTGTAAAATAGTTTGAACAGGCAGTACACCAAATAGTTGTTCTGTTGCATCAGTAAATTCTTTTACACCCTTGGCTTGATCGTTTGTTATAAAAGTTAGTTCTTTATCACGATAAATAATAGGTCTTACATGCCCAGAAACATTTACTTGTTCCAGTACATATTTCAGTACAGGCAATAATTTTTCATTGGTATAAATATATTCAATTCCAGCTGCATTTTGTTGTGGCAGGGCCTTATCGGCAATAACAATCCAGTTGCGATGGCCAAGCAGAGGAAGGGTTTGATCAAACTGCTTTTTCCAATCATTCGCGGCAACATCTGTTTGTTTTACGCTTTTAACTTTTGGCTGATTGCATGAAAGGACTACCATTATAATAATCAACAAAAATTTATTCTTATTGAGTTGCATATATTATTGAATTTAGAAAATCAATGTTTTTTTGAGTACTCATTTACAAACAAATTCAGGACAAGACAATTCTCAGAACCCTTATAATAAAACTTAGTTTATTTTAAATAGTCCACTATAAAATCCTGTTTCACCTTGTTCACTTGTGTCTCCCAAATACCCTTGTATGCCAATTGGGTAAAATGGTGCGCGCGATATGGCGCGGTGACTATAATATTCTTTCCTTTGGTTTGATTGAGTGCAGCATAAAGCGCAGAGGATGGGCAGGTTTGGTCTATCAATCCTATTTCTGCAACAATGGTTGCTTTAGAATCTTTGAGCAAATGTGCGGCGTCAAAATAAGGCAGGTTGGCTTCTAAGATGGCGGGATCTATCTTGGTTTCAAACAAATAGGGCCAGGAGCCTTTTCTACCTACTAAGGTTCCACCCCAATCACACATGGCAGGAACAGTAACCACGGCAGCTGTAACACGCTTGTCTAGCCCCGCAGCAACCAATGACTGACCACCACCTTGACTCTCTCCAATGACTAGGATTCTTTTACCATCCCACTCTGGTAAACTGGCCATATAATCAATGGTTCTGAGCAAGCGTTGGTACATGCCAAGAAAATAGGATTCATTTTTGTTGGTGATGCCTATTTGCGCGTAGCGATATAGTTCACCTTTGTCAAGACTATCATAATAGCTTTGCGGCTGTGCATTCAACATGCCGTGTGCGTTCAAGTCAAAAACCAATGCGCCTTTACCCATGCGCGCATAACGCAAAGCAATTTCTGGTTTAGACCTACACCAGTCTCCATTCACACCAGCAGCATGAAAATAGATGACAATGGGTAGTGATTTTTTTGCGGCATTGTTTGGCTTGGCAAAATAACCCCTTACAGGCTTTGCCGATGTGCAATTGATTTCCATATTCCAACACTGGAATGCTGGGTCTGAATTCGGTTCTTCAACGGAGGATACTTTCACTGGCAGCGCGCGCAATGCTGCTTTCTGTTTGTTCCAAAAGGGCTCTAAATCTGCTGGTCTTTTTGTTCCTGGTTGATACGATTCTGGATTCACAATCAGCCCAATCCATCCTGAATCCGTTTTTGTTCTGGCCTCCCAAACAAGAGTAATTGGTTCCTTCACTACCTGATCAAAAATGACCAAGGAATCACCAGTATAATTTTTTTGTTCGGTAGTATAACTGCTAAAATTCTGTTGAATCTTGAGCGTAACTACCTGTGTTGATTTGTCTTTGATACTTAAAACAATTCTGACCCTATCACCAATATGATAAACACCATTCTCATGGCTTTGACTAAACAAAATTCCTTGGGCTTGCACCAATGAATGCAAGCTGATAAAACAAAATAAAATGCAAGTGAAAATGAATTTCATGTGTGTGTGTGTCTAGGTTTGAATACTGTTTTAGCAATCAATAATCTACGTGATAATCTTTCTTAGTAGCCTGTCCACTCCAGGCTTTCTTGGCTGTCCAATCAGCGGCTGGTGCAGACCAAAATGGATTGCTAGATGCTAATCCCAAGGCAAGAAACCCTGTTGTGCACAGATACAAACTTCCAGTAGAAGTATAAGTATCTGCTATCTCAGGTTGGTGACCTGCAAAACCCAATTGTAACCAGCCATCCTTATCAAAAGTACCTGGTGCTTCAAATTGGTTATGCATTATTTTGGTCATAGCACATCGCACTTGTGCTGGCAAAACTGCTTTTGGTAATTTTTCCATTAAAGAAATTTGTGCCAGTGCTTGAAAAGCGCCAATTCTATAAGTGAGTGATCTACCAATAATAGGATAAGTTCCCTCTGGTGAAATCATACGCTCTTGTAATTCCGCGTAGCGAATCATTCTTTTCAATGCTTCATCAGTTTCTGCAACTGGTATCATTCTGCGTTCCGCCATGATAGCGGTCATGTCTACCATCATGCCTTGAATTACAAAACTATTGTAATAGTCCATGGCAAATTTTTCACCGTCTTTGTAATAGCCATCGCCTACATACCATTCTTTCATTTTCCTATACGCCATATCCATTCTAAAAGGATCGGCCTGCTGGCCAATTTTCAATAGAAAGGCTTCCGTAATTCCTGAAAACAATAACCAATTACTATAGCTTGGTTTTCTGGTTCTTAAAGATTTGAACTCTGCAATAAACCGTTGTTTGGTAATAGTATCAAGTGGTTGCCATAATTGTGCAGGAGCTCTTAGAAATGCTTGCGCAATAAATGCCGCGTCTACAATGGGTTGTTGTTCGGTAGTAAAATTCAAATAATCTGGATGTGCAGGATTCACCACATTTGGCAATCCCTTTACCAAATCTGCCAAGACCTGTTTGCGCAAAATACCTTCTGCACTAGTCTCTTCAGGTAAAGCTAACCAAGGTGCTAGTCCCACCATGGTTCTACCCACGGCTTCCATATAAGTTACTTTGCTAACGTTCAAATTATAGCCTGGTCCTTTTTCTAAGGGTAGGTTTTTTTTGAGGGTACCAGCTGCCATATTTTTGACAACAGGATTAACAATCTTGTACAGCGTGTTCACCCAATAATCCCGGTCTTGTAAACCCGAAGAAGCACTTGTTGTGTTTGATTGTGCTGCTAGAGAAACAACTATGGTATAGAACCCAATAATCAATACCATTCTACTAAAAACTGCGGCCATTAATTTCATATGCGCAATGCTTAAGACACAATTTAAGCCAGTGTGGGCAATTGCCCATGCTTTTAGTTGCAACTATTTAATTGGTTCTTGAAATTCTATTCTATAGGCAGCTGCTACAGTAGTAGGAAATTTCTGGGGTAATTGAATTTCTAATCCCTCAGGTAATTGTTGCCAAACCAAGACCTCCTCTGAACCCAATAATTTCACAGATTTAATTTTTCCAATACTTTGATTGTTGCTTGAAATAGACTTAATCAATATAGGCCCTGTTTTTGGGAAAGCCATTTCCATGGCATAAAGTAGATATTTCCCTTTCTTAGTAAATCTAAAATCATTTGAACCATAGCCAATTTTTCTTGCATTGGGACTTTGTGCAGAATCAACTGTTGTGCCCTCTCCATAAATATTCCAGGACCTAGTGCCATAGATGGCGTCTCCATTAATCTTAAGCCATTCCCCAATTTCCAATAAGGTCTTTTGTTGTTCCTCTGGAATAGTTCCATCGCCGCGGGGCGATATATTTAAAACCAGACTTCCATTCTTACTCACATTTTCTATGAGCTTTCTAATGATGCCCACACTGCCCTGTAGTTTCATCCCTTCTACATAGCCAAACTTTTCTCCAATAGGATCATCTACCTGCCAGTAATAGGGTGTGATTTCTTTGGGTGCCCTACCCTGTCTTTCAAAATCACGAACAGATGCTGCCAAATAAGCATCGCTCTTGGTATTGATGACTACTTGTTTATTCCATTGTGCCGATTTATTAAAATAGTATGCGGCAAAACGTAGTTTAATAGAATCTAATTTGCGGGTATTGATGCCATTGTCAAAATACATGATGTCTATTCTGTATTTATCAATTAGCTCTTGACACCTACGTAACCATTCTTCTTGAAAAGCAGCAGACGGCAAAGAAATATCTGATTCATTTTCTATGACTTCACCCGCTAGACCACTTGATTTTTTTGGGGGAGGTTGGGGTGGTCCATAAAAATCTGCATAGGCTGTATCAAATAAGTCTGTTTTGATTTTTAATTGGGGATACATAAAATCCCAGTTTTCAATTCGATGGTTAGAAACACCAAACTTGATTCCTTTTTTACGAACAGCTATTGAAAGCTCTCCCATGAGATCCCGTTTGGGGCCCATGTCTTTTGAATCCCATTTGGTTAGTTCACTCTCATACATGGCAAAACCATCGTGGTGTTCAGCAGTTGGAATAATATACTTGGCACCTGCTTTTTGAAACAAATCTGCCCATGCATCGGGATCCCATTTTTCGGCTTTAAAAAGTGGAATAAAGTCCTTGTAGCCAAAGCTGTCAACAGGTCCAAAATGCTCCGTGTGCCATTTATTAACGCCAGCATTGCTATACATATGACGTGGATACCATTCACTGGCATGGGCGGGAACACTATACAAACCCCAGTGTAGAAAAATGCCAAACTTGGCGTCTAAATACCAGTCTGGTGTACTGTAATTTTTTAAAGACTCCCATGAAGCTTGGTATTTACCTATTGGAATTTCTTTGGCTCTGTTATTAGGTAGTGCTATGGTTTTCCTGGATGGAGTAGTTTGATGTGTAGTACTAGTTTGTGCTATACAATTTTGAGTCATTAAAAGACAGATCATCCCATAAAAAGCAATCTTAACAGATTTCATACTGGCAGCAATTATAACCGAATATATTCTAATTGAATGTACAACCATCCCGCACCATGATGCATAACAACCACTTGTCAAAATGCCTTTAAAATAGCCTTTTTTGGCATTATATTTGGTTTGCTTTTATAAACAATCGCCATGAAAAAACAATTAGTCTTTAGTGCCATGCTTTTTTGTGTAGTTGGAGCATTTGCCCAAAACAGCCGATTGGCTTTAACTGCCACCAAACAACAATTGTCTGAAGCCAAGAGCTATAATATTGCCTTGGTTTGGCAAGACAAACAAGAAACAGATAGAAACCCAGGTATTAAAAAAGAAGTACTGAACATTTTCCCGGAATTAGCCAATAAGGAATTGAACCAAAAGAATCCAGATTTTACTGTACAGGTGTTGGTGGCTAAACCTCAAATCATTGCAGAAAAAAATACTACTGCAGTTGTTACAAGCAATGCTCAAGGGCATGAAGTAGAATTGAATTATGATCTTCCTGCAAAAATGTTGTTGCTAGACAAACAGGGAAAAGTCTTATTTGAATGCAAATTGAATGAAATTCAAAATCCAATTGTGTTCAAAGAATATTACAAATACACAGACAATAACAGTTCCATTACAGTGAATTCAAAATCTAATGAACCTACTGTTTTAAGAAACAGTGTAAAGTCCTATGATCCTTTGAACAGTGGTGTCAATAGCACTGAGTACTATAATATTTCCACTAAAAAGCAAACAGCTGATTTGAGGATCTTATTAAATGCTTGGAAAATGGATTGGAATAATCAGAAAACGGCAGGTTTATAAAACCAACTTGTTTTCTATATAAAAAAACCGATAAATACACTATCGGTTTTTTTATGACTGTATATGATTTTGTAGAAAAAGGATCAATAGTATCATCAATGCCAATCCCGAGAACATCCAAATGGGCAATAAAGTCTTGGCTTTTAATTGTTGATAGGCTGCTTTTTGGTTAGATGGCATGTCTTTGTCAACTATGGTTAGTTTACAATTACTGCAAAAGCTTAATCCGGTTTTGCCCGAAGGTAGATAGGGTATATAAATAAAGTGTATGTATTTCTGAAACACTTCCATTTCTAAACTATGGTTACTTGCGCAATTGGGGCATTGGTCTGCAAGCATTTCTCTTGCCAATAAAATGGATTTCTGTCCAATAAAATGCATGACTGTTATTTGAGGGCCTGAAATTAGGAGCAAGGAAAAACTTGGCCATACCCTAGACAGGGTATTTTGCTGGCGCGATGTTTAGCATTTTACCACAAGCCTGAATTGCTTTAGTTTTGCGGGCATGGGACAGAAAAAATTGATCCGCTTTGAAGCCATTAAACAATTCCCCAATGTGCACGAGTATCCGCAGGACATGCAGGGTAAATGGAAGCAATATTTCAAAAATGAGGGTAGTTTAACACTAGAATTAGCCTGTGGCAAGGGTGAATACGCAGTGGGCTTGGGTAGACTTTATCCTAATAGAAATTTTATTGGCATGGACCTGAAGGGTAATCGCATTTGGCGTGGTGCCAAAACGGCCCTAGACGATGGCTTGACCAATGTAGCATTTGTTCGCTCCCATATTGACAAGATCACGGATTATTATGCCCCTGGTGAAGTTTCTGAGATCTGGATCACTTTTCCTGATCCTCAACTTAGGTTTTCAAGAGCCAAAAAAAGATTGACCTACCCCCGCTATTTAAGACTCTACCAACAAGTATTGGCAGAAGGCGGCTTGGTACACCTAAAAACCGATAGCCCAGACCTGTATCAGTTTACCAAAACCGTTTTGAACTTATTTGAACTTACGGTGTTAGAAGATACGGACAACGTGCATGCTCAGCCAACGGTAAAACAGGATTTATTAATCAAGACCCATTACGAGGGTTTAGATATTGCCCAAAGCAATCGGATTCATTATCTCTGTTTTCAGTTAGACAAGGACTTGCCAAAGGAAAAGGATGCCGTTTTAAAACAATTGATTGGTGAGCGAGAACTTGATTGAGAACCTTGATTTTTATTACGATGAAAACGGCAACCTAGTTTTCACCGAACACTATCATATTAATAAGGGTCACTGTTGTGGACACGGATGTAGACATTGTCCTTATGAGTTTGAATCAGTACCAGAACCCAAGCGCTCTCAATTACTTCAAAGAGAAAAAGCGTAAATTGGCTCATGGCCAAATCTTCCAAACCCAATAAATCACTCAAGGCAATTACTGTTGAAAAGCCAAAAGCTATTCTACCCAGCGGTAGAAAAGACGCCAGTTTTTTTGAACAGGTATATGATGTAGTGAGATTAATTCCAAAAGGTAGGGTTACCAGCTATGGTGCTATTGCAGCATACTTGGGCACAAGAATGAGTGCAAGAATGGTGGGTTGGGCCATGAATGGCGCGCATAACGTTACTCCCAAAGTACCAGCACATAGAGTGGTGAATCGCAATGGTATGCTTAGTGGCAAAGCACATTTTGCTACACCTACATTAATGGAAGAATTACTAGCTAAGGAAAAAATCTTTGTCAAGGACGATATTATCCAAGACTTCAAAACAAAATATTGGGACCCTTCTGTTGAACTCTCTTTAGATTAATGCTCTTGCATTGACTAGCTATAAAAAGGCTTGATCATCCAATACACAATAGGTCCTGTAACTGCTACATAGAACCAGAGAGGCCAAGTAATTTTTGCTAGTTTTTTATGCAAAGGAAATTCAGCGGTTAACGCGCGATAAGCTGTGAATAAAATAAAAGGCAGGATTACAGCAGCTAAAATAATATGGGTAATCAGTATGATAAAGTAAATGGTTCTAATGCCACCAACTGCTGCTTTTTCTGCATCAGTTACAATACCATCATGGTCAGCGTCTCCAAACTTTGCCTCTCCTGCTAATAAGTGATGCACAATATAGGATACCAAGAAAAGAATAGACAACACCAATGCTGCCATCATAATCTGCTTGTGCAATAAGTATTTGCCATTTTTAACAGCCACTAAAGCTGCAACTAATAAAACTGCAATAGTTGCATTTACAAATGCATTGAATGCAGCAAATATGTGTACATCAAAACCTAAGTCTACATTGAGTTTAATCTTGGTCAGTACGCTTACGGCTAAGAATACAACAACTGAAAATATTCCGATAAGCCAATAGGCTTTTTTGTCGTTTTTGGAAATAGAAGCTTGTAACATGAACTTGTTTTAAAGTGCTTATGGATAACAGTATTTTGATAAACTTGTTGACTACCCGTTGATTTTTCTCCTACCTCTTAAATAGAACATGAAAAAGGTTACAGCCAAAACAATGATTAACCAGAGCCAGCTCAGGTCAATGATTTGCATAAATACTGTGCTCTTTTTCTTCTTGTCTTTTTCTAACATGAGTAGACCAATATCCCTTGCTAATTTGCCCATGGAAATACTGTCTAACCCATTGTAATACCCACGCACATAATGGTCTTTGTCTATGAGTACAAATCTGCTGGTATGAACAAAATCTGGCGATACCGGTTCTTCACTAAACTTGTCCACTTTTAATTCTTCAAAAGCAAATTTGTAAATAGAATCTCGGTTGCCAGTCAGCATCCACCAATTGTCATGGTTTACACCAAATCTATCTGCATAGTTTTTCAAAGTTGCTACAGAATCACGTTCTGGATCAACAGTAAATGAAATGAACTGTACTATGCTAGTATCTATCTTATTGCGCACATTGCCACCTGTGATAAAGGACTGTTGCATCTTTGCCATATTGTGTGTGAGCTTGGGGCAGATGCTACCACAACTGGTAAAAAAGAAATCAGCTACAATAATCTTTCCTGTTTTGTCAAACAGACCAACAGAATCACCCAATTGATTTTGCAAATGAATATTGGCTGTTTTATGCCAAATACTATCTGTAATTTCTTTACCTTTTTCTATACGGGTTACAACCGTATCTAGCAGATACTTTCTAGGCATATCAACAGCCTTATCGCTTAAAAATTTAAGCGCCAAGTAACATAGTACTGGCACAAGTAATGCTACCATTAAACCCAGTATGGCTTTCTTATTCATGTTGCAAAAATAATCAATAAAAAAGCCATCCCGTTAACTGGGATGGCTGATTTGTCTATTCTTTATAAATTAATGAGTGGTTCTTGGTTCGTCCAAATAACCTTCATGTTTGGTATTGTGTTTTTGATCATGTTTTTCTTCATGCTTGGGTGCTTCTTTCTTCTCTACCTTAATAGTGCTTTGCTCCTTAAAATGAGGATCATAGGTATTACGGAGATTTCTAAAAGAATTACCATCGGTTAAGAAAGCGGTAATGAACCAAATAAACAAAGCCAATGGAACTACAATGGTCATGATTAGGTTCTTCAACTCGTGTTTCAAGTGCATGAAATAAGCAACAATGTAGAATGCTTTAGCTAACATCAGGATCACAATGGAACCTTTTATAGCCAAACGTAATCCTTCATTGGTCATGCCAATCATCCAAAATCCTAGTATTAATTCTATAATAGTTAATACTGAAAGGATGATGGTTACTTTTACAATTTCTTTGGTTCCACCATCATGGTGTACTTCGTGTTCAGCAGTATGTGACATATAAATAGTTCTTGTATTTTAGGAATTCGGTTTACTTAGATTAAGTAGAAGCAGGTGAATACAAATACCCAAACCAGGTCTACAAAGTGCCAGTATAAACCAGCTTTCTCAATCATCAAGTAATGACCACGTTGTTCAAACTTGTCCATTAAGGTCATGATCAACATAACAATATTAATAATCACACCAGAGAATACGTGGAATCCGTGGAAACCAGTAATGGTAAAGAAATAATTGGTGAAGTTGGTAGAAGAAGCAGTTCCATCAGCATTTAAGAATGGATTCATACCCCACCATGCACCTTCATGATGCAAGTGAGTCCACTCCCAAGCCTGACAGCTCAAGAAAGCAATACCACCAATAATTGTCCAGATCAAGTTAGTTGTAACACCTTTCTTATCCATGTTCTGACCAGCTTTCACCGCCAATACCATGGTCACAGAACTAATGATCAAGATAAAAGTCATGATACTTACAAATACCAAGGGTGCGTTCACACCTTCTGGTGCAAAAGGAAAACTTTTGAACACCACGTTGGGGTCAGGCCATCCATTAGTAGAAAAACGAATGGTACCATAAGAGATCAGGAAAGCCCCAAAAGTGAAAGCATCACTCATAAGGAAATACCACATCATCAATTTACCATACTCTACGTTGAAGGGGCTTTTACCTCCGCTCCAAAGCTTGGGTGTTGTTGCAGTTGTTGTAGTTGACATGTTTGCTCAAAAATTTCGGTACAAAAATATTGGCTGGCGTTGAAAAATAAGGAATAAATCCCAACTTTTTCTTAAACTATCCAATCCAGTTATAAAACAAAAACAAGTAAATCCATAAAGCATCCACAAAGTGCCAGTAAGTGCCAACCACTTCCACTGGAACTGAGCTATAGTTTTTCACGGTAGACCTAAAGGCCTTTGCAAAAACTATTAGTAAAGCAATCACTCCTCCCAAAACGTGCAGCATGTGCAACAGGGTAATCACAAATAAAAATGACGCTGCCGAATTGCTTTTTGGTCCAATCAAAGCAATATTCCTTGCTTCCAAATCTTTAAAACCAAAGTACTGCATCACCAAAAATGCTAGGCCTAGGCCGGCTGTAATGGTAATCAGTGTTCTATAACGGCTCATTTCTCTGGCCTTCATGGCTTTTGAAGCCAAGAACATGGTTACGCTACTAGCCAATATCACGCCAGTTGAATACCAGAAAATCAGAGGCAAATCAAATTGCAACCAACTGCTCTGGTTCTTTTTTACAATATAAGCACTGGTCATACCGGCGAACATCATCACAATGCTACCCATGGCCACCCACATGGCAAACTTGTGGGGGTGGATTCTTTGTGGCTCCTTATTAGGAATGGTTGTTGTCATCACGGTGATATAATTTTTATCTATTTCTTCTATCCATGAACCTTATCTGCTAATAGTGCTAAAAACACGATGGGCAGATAGATATAACTACTAAACATGACCCTACGGGCCGATTTTACATCCATTGCTTGGTACAATCTCAAACTCTGCACTACCATAAATAGGTTGCAGACAATGACAATATACATGCTTACCTGACCAGTTAATCCAAAATAGTGTGGCAAGATACCCACTGGAATCATTAACACTGAATACATCACCGCTTGAAGGGCGGTGAATTTGGTTGGTCCCTTATCCGCAGGAAGTAACTTGAAGCCCACCCTGCTATAATCGCTATGCGCAACCCAAGCAATGGCCCAGAAATGCGGAAACTGCCATAGAAATTGAATCCCAAACAGGATCCATCCGCCTGCGGAAAAATCGTCGTTTCCGGCTACCCATCCAATTAAGCATGGAAAAGCTCCAGGAAAAGCGCCAACCAATACAGCAATGCTATTGATTTTCTTGAGCGGTGTGTAAATAAAAGCATAGAGGAACAAACTAAATGCAGAGAGCAATGCCGATGAGAGGTTGAAAAAATACCACATCATCCAGCATCCAACCAAACCAGCTACAAAGGCAAAAATATAAGCCTCTTGCTGAGACATTCTGCCACTGGCTACTGGTCTAGTACCTGTGCGTTTCATTTGTGCATCTGTGTCTTTTTCTACTGCTTGGTTAATGGCATTGGCACTACCGGTTACCAACATTCCCGCAACAAAAAGAATCAGAATCATCCACCAGTCAAAGATCACAATCTTGGGTGCCAAGAGATAACAGATCACGCAAGAGAAAACCACCATAAAGCTCAATGAGAACTTAATCAGCTGGAAATAATCCTTCACTTTGCTGGCTATGGAAAAACTGGTGGAACTATTGTTTTCTGTTATGGTCATTGTTTATTTAGATTATCAGAACTGCATCTCCTTTTCTCAATTCCTTACTGATGATCATTTTTAAAAAAAATGCTCCCGATTGATAGAGATGCGCCTTGTTAAAGGGAGCACCCCGATTTACCGGGAGCATTTCAACTATCTGATACCGGATGTCTCAAAAAGAGACCGGTGATTTTTTAGTGATGGCTCTCATCAGCTCCCACAGGTGTGGTTTGCTGAATAAATTCTTTGCCGTCTTTACCATAGTCATAAGCCCAACGGTGTACTTCTGGAATTTCTCCAACCCAGTTACCGTGACCAGGATGAATAGGTGTAGTCCACTCCAGGGTATTTGCTCCCCAAGGATTTGGATTGGTTAATTTTCTACCCTTGAAAATGCTATAGAAAAAGTTGAACAAGAATAAGAATTGAGAAGCAAATACAATCATGGCTACCAAGCTAATAAACCTGTTCAAGTCTTGGAATTGCTTAAAGCTTTCCCAGATGCTATAGTCATAATAACGGCGAGGCATACCAGCCAAACCTTCGTAGTGCATTGGCCAGAAGATCATATAGGCACCTGCGATGGTAATCCAGAAGTGCATGTAACCTAGCGTATTATTCAAATGGCGACCATACATTTTAGGGAACCAGTGGTAGATACCAGCAAACATTCCAAACATAGAAGCAACACCCATTACAATGTGGAAGTGGGCAATGACAAAATAAGTATCGTGCAAGTGAATATCCAAAGCAGAGTTACCCAACCAGATACCAGTTAAACCTCCAGAGATAAATAAGCTTACAAATCCTATGGCAAATAACATACCAGGGGTAAAGCGAATATTTCCTCTCCACAAAGTGGTTAACCAGTTAAATACTTTAATGGCAGATGGAACGGCAATTAACAAAGTCAACAACACGAATACAGATCCTAAGAAAGGATTTAATCCGGTTACAAACATATGGTGCGCCCATACCAAGAATGCTAAGATGGCAATTGCAAACAATGAACCAATCATGGCCATATATCCAAAGATGGGTTTGCGAGAGTTTACAGAAAGAATTTCTGATACCATACCCATGGCAGGTAACAAGATGATATATACTTCAGGGTGACCCAAGAACCAGAACAAGTGCTGGAACAGGATAGCGCTACCACCTTCATTAGGCAAAGCACCAACTCCATTGATAAAGATATCAGACAAATAGAAGCTGGTTCCAAAGTTGCGGTCAAAAATCAACAAGATAAAACCAGACAACAATACAGGGAAAGACAATACACCCAATACTGCAGTAAAGAACAATGCCCAAATAGTCAAAGGCAAACGAGTCATACTCATTCCTTTGGTACGCATGTTCAATACGGTAGCGATATAGTTCAAACCACCCAATAAAGATGATACTACAAACAATGCCATGGAAACTATCCAAAGATCCATACCAGTTTTAGAACCTGGAGAAGCATCGCCCAAAGCACTCAATGGAGGATAAGCTGTCCAACCACCACTAAAGGGACCGGTCTCAACAAACATAGAAGATAGCATGACAATGCTAGCACCAAAGAAGAACCAGTAGCTCAACATGTTCATAAAAGGAGAAGCCATATCCCTTGCTCCAATTTGCAATGGAATTAAGAAGTTGGCAAAAGTTCCACTCAAACCTGCAGTCAACACAAAGAATACCAATACGGTACCGTGTGTAGTTACCAAGGCATAATAAGCTTCAGGAGTAATATGACCACCTTTGGCCCATTTACCCAAAATGCTTTCTAGCCAAGGAAAGGTTGCATCGGGATAACCCAGTTGCAAGCGGAACAAAACGCTCATCAAACCACCCAATACGGCCCAAACCATACCGGTGATCAAGAACTGTTTGGCGATCATTTTGTGATCCTGGCTAAACACATACTTGGTGATAAAGGTTTCATGATGATGGTGCTCATGTGAATGATCGCCATGGGCATCATGTGTTGCTACATCAGAATGTGCGTGCAGAACAGCTTCGTTACTCATACTTGTTTCTTTATTATTGCTACTTACGATATAGTAACAACCCCAATTCAAAAGGGTTGTGGGTTTTAATTACATTTTTGCTACGGTCTTTACTTCTGCAGGTTTTGCAGTTTTGCTGGTATCAGCAGTTGCTGCGGCTGCAGGTTTTGCTGCGGCTGGATCCTTGTCAGGGAATGCCGCATAATAATACGGATTCTGTTTGGCTATCCATAGGTCATAGTCTTCTTGAGAAACTACTTCAATCACACCCTTCATAGAATAGTGGCCGTTTCCACACATTTGATCACAACTGATTTCATATTGGAAATTAGGGTTGCCTGTTTTTTCTTTCATTTCAGCAGTTGTATACTTTGGGGTAAACCAAAGCGTAGTTGGGATACCAGGTACCGCATCCATTTTCAAACGGAAATGGCTCAAACCTACGTCATGAATCACGTCTCTAGAACCAATGATTAATTTAACAGGCTTACCTTTTACTACATACATGGTTTGTTCTGTTACTAAGTCATCCTGACCCAGTTTGTCATCCCAAAGAAGACCCAATGTATTAGAAGCTGCATCAATATTCTTGTAGTACTTCTTTCCAAAAGCACCGTCTTTACCTGGATAACGGAAAATCCAACCAAATTGCTTACCGGTAATTTCAACTACCATGGCAGATTTTGGAGGTTCCCCAGTAAACAAGAACCAATTACGTAAACCAATCACCACCAATACGGTAAGTGCTATGGCAGGAATGATAGTCCAAATGGCTTCAAGTGTATTACTATGAGAGAAGAAATAAACCTTTCTCTTCTCATTTTCTTGGTATTTGTATGCAAACCAAAACAATACAATTTGGGTTCCAATAAACACAATTCCAGTTACTGCTAATGTTAGCCATAACATAGAATCTACTCTTTCCCCTTCAACACTGGCGGACTCTTGAGCCAACAAAGTTTTGTCAAAAAGAACTTCATTGCAATACCATACACCAAATAAGCCCAACACCAAAAACACGACCATCAGAAACCCGTTGATCTTGTTGTTTTGCTTTCGACTGGCTTCTTCTCCTTTTAGTAGAGATACGTATTCGCTTGCTTTGGCAATCTGGAAGATTACTACGAATACCAGTACAATTACTGCGGTGGTTAATAAAATGGTCATAATGCGATCAATATTTTCTGATAGATGATACTACTATTTAAAACAAATTCTAAGCTACTTGGTTGCACCGCAACCGTTAAATATATTAAACTTGGTGAATCACACTCTCTTTAAGGAATGGATGGTATTTAGGAATCAATGGCTTGCTGGCTAATGCTCTTCCAACAAAGAAGATCATCATACCTACAAAGAAAGCAAGGATACCAAAATCCAACCAACCCAAGGTAACGTGTTCCTTAGACAAAGAACCCATCACCATTTGGTAAAAATCTATCCAGTGGCCAAAGATGATTAATACTGCCATGAAAGTAACCAAGGTATAGTTACGCTTAGCAGCACGCTTCATCAAAATCAACAAAGGACAAAGGAAGTTGATGATTAAGTTCAGGAAGAATATTCCTTTATAGGGCCCTTGTACACGGTGTTTGAAATAAACGGTTTCTTCAGGAATATTGGCGTACCAGATTAGCATGTACTGACTAAACCAAAGATAGGTCCAGAAGATAGAGAAGGCAAACATGAACTTACCCACGTCATGCAAATGCTCTTGGTTGGTCAATTCCATATAACCCTTGTTCTTCATGTAGATTAACCAAAGGGCAATCAAAGACATACCAGATACAAATGAACTGGCAAATGTGTACCAGCTATACATGGTAGAATACCAGTGTGCATCAATACTCATCATCCACAACCAAGGAATGGTAGAACCTACGGTTAAGGCAAACCATACAGTAAACAGGGCCGCTCTAACAGTATTTCTAAAGATGAACTTAGCGCCAGTTTCTGCATCCATTGGGGCTTGGTCAGCTTCATTGCTCAACTGACGCATTCTCCAACCTAAGAAACTCCAAAAACCAATGGTTAATGTGGTCCAGAAGATAAAGAACTTGGCATTCAAGAATCCAGACTTTCCGGAAAGGATTGGGTCTTTAGCAACAGCTTCAGTATCTAACCAGTGGTAGATATGGTGCTTATCACTCAAAACCACATATAACAACACTGCAAAAGTGATGGAACCAAAAATGGGAACCAGTGTTGAAATGGCTTCTGGAATCCTGCGGAAAGACTGTTGCCAGCCACCCATAGCTAGGGTAGTAACACAAATGAAAAACATACTGGCATTACATACCAGGGTCCAGAAAATGGTGTTGTACATCAATGTTCCCCAAAAATGCACTTGCTCGTGTTCGTCGCTGCTGAAACCCTTGGTTACTAAACCAAAGATCAAAGCAACCAACCCAACACCAATCAAACCCAGTGACCAGGTTTTCATTTTTCCGGGTATCTCAAATTGCGTTCTGATAGATGCCATCGTTACTCTTTTATATCAGTTAGTACTTTGTCTTTTCAATGATTTAAAAAGACTTTTCAATTATTTCTTAGCAGTGGTGTCAGCAACTACTGCAGGAGCTGCAGCTGGGGCTTTGCCTTTTGCTTGATTCATTTTAATATACTTGATCACTTCCCAACGTTGCTTGCGGCTTAACTGAGATGCGTAAGAACCCATCAAGTTTTTACCATAGGCAACTGAGTAGAACATCTGACCATCAGGCATGTTTTCATATTTAGCATCGCCTACCAAGGTAGCAGGTTTTGCTGCGTATGGACCATTACCATCTTTGTACAAAGGACCATTACCATTCAATTTGGCACCATGACAGATACCGCAGTTGATTAGGTAAAGACGCTCTGCTTCTTTGTATTCTTTCTCATTCAATGTTTCAATTGGATTTTTCACCAATTTAGAAGCAGTGTAGTTAGTAGTATCTCCGGGAGCATCTTGTGCCAAATGGAAAGGCATTTCTTCTCCGCGAGCAACAGTTCCTAAAACAGGTCTGTTATTGTAATTAATACCCTGTTCAGCAAGATTGCTGTGATCTGCAAAAGTTTCATAAGCACGGCTATAAGCCATGTCTGGAACATAAATAGATCCGGGCTTGCGTTTCACATCGCTACAGCTGATGATAACAGCAGCAGTAGACAAAATGGCTATGATGGTTAATTTATTCATCTTTTTCAATTCAAATGTTATGCAGCTACTGTTTGTTTGGCTTCAAATCTCATTTCGTCTTTGTCATAATGACCTAACCACCAGCCTTCTTCAGCTATTTGGATATCGGTTTCAACCGCGCCATTAGATGCTAAGAATCCTTTTAGGTCTTCTGCATTGGTTTTGTCTGTGCACTCAATCACCATGACAAATAGATCATCAGTAGCACGTGCATGGAAATGGTGTTTTTTCACAAATGGTGCTAGTTGACAGAGGTAGCAAAAAGTCAACACCATACCTACTGCAGCAAACAATACCGTTAACTCAAAAGTAATGGGTATCCAAGCTGGTAATGCAAAGTGTGGCTTACCACCAATATTTAAAGGCCAGTCTTTGGTAAAAATCCAGCTAATACAACTTAATGCAGTTGTGGTACCGGTGATACCGTAGATAAAACCTGCAGTATGCAAACTGGTTTCACGAAGACCCATTGCATGATCCAATCCGTGCACAGCAAAAGGTGTGTACACATCGTGAATCTTATAACCCGCTGTACGAACTTTCTTTACTGCAGGAAACAAGACGGCTTCGTCATCAAAACAGCCTACTACGAATTTCTTTTTTGCCATAGTTAGTTTATATTAGTGTGCGTGTTCGTGCACAAATGTTTCCAATTTTTCTCCTTCAATTGTATCCATCCTACCCTTGTATCCTTCACCAGTTGTTTTCAAGACATACTTGATTTCAGCAATGGCAATGACAGGGAAGTATTTAGCAAATAGGAAGAAGCATGTAAAGAACAATCCAAAAGTACCAGCGTAGAAACCAATCTCCCAGATAGTTGGGCTATAGTATACAGACCAGCTAGATGGTAAGTAGTCACGATACAGAGAAGTAACAATGATTACAAAACGCTCAAACCACATACCAATATTCACAATAATACTCATGAAGAAAGTAACAAATAGGTTTCTGCGCATTTTGCGGAACCAGAAAATCTGAGGGCTCAATACGTTACAAGCCATCATACCCCAGTAGCTCCATCCATATGGACTGAACAAGTAGGCACGGCTATACCAGAAAGTATATCCTTCATATTTGTTTTGGCTATACCAACCCATGAACAACTCGGTTAAGTAAGCAACACCCACAATAGAACCAGTAAGTACAATTACTTTGTTCATGGCTTCAATGTGACCCATGGTAATATAGTCTTCCATACCAAATACTTTGCGGATGATCACCATCAAGGTTTGCACCATGGCAAAACCAGAGAAGATAGCACCGGCAACAAAGTAAGGAGGGAAGATGGTAGTATGCCATCCTGGAATAACAGAAGTAGCAAAGTCAAAAGATACAATAGTGTGTACAGACAATACCAGTGGTGTACTTAAACCTGCCAATACCAATGATAAAGACTCATGACGCTGCCAGTGTTTGGTAGAACCGGTCCAACCAAAAGAAGCAACACCATACAAACGCTTGCGCAATTTGGTAAATGCACGGTCACGTACGGTTGCAAAATCTGGAATCAAACCACTATACCAGAACAACAAGGAAACAGTAAAATAAGTAGAGATGGCAAATACGTCCCAAAGCAATGGTGAGTTAAAGTTCACCCACAATGGTCCTCTTGAGTTAGGATAAGGCAGTACAAAAAAGGCCATCCAAACCCTACCCATATGCCAGATAGGAAACTGACCTGCGCACATTACCGCAAAAATGGTCATGGCTTCAGCCGCACGGTTTACACCTGTTCTCCATCCTTGACGGAACAACAAGAGGATGGCAGAGATAAGCGTACCGGCGTGACCGATACCAACCCACCAAACGAAGTTGGTGATATCCCAACCCCAACCCACTGTCTTGTTTAGGTTCCACTGGCCAATACCATAAGTAACGTCTCGGTAGATGGCGTAAACTCCAAACAACAATAAGCACACCGCAATATAGAAACCAATATACCACAAACGGGTAGGCTTGGCTTCAATTGGGCGAACAATATCTTCTGTTACCTGGTGATAGTTCTTATCTCCATACACCAATGGTTCCCTAAGCTGTGATTCGTACTTTAAATGCATCTGGTCTTGGTATTTAATTGGTTAACCGGGGTTAACCAAGTTATATTATTTATCAGCTTTTCTTTTGTCTCTCTTAGTGCGCAGCTTCATGCTTTGCTTCTGCTTCTTTCTTTTCAGGAGCAGCTTCGTGCTTTTCCTTTCCTTCGTGTTCTTCATCGGTATTGCGCACTTTAGCTAGGTAAGTAACACCTGGCAATACGTGCAATTGCTCCAATACATAGAACTGACGATTTGGATTGTCTACGCGCACTTTTGAAATAGCACTTTCTTTGTTGTTAGCGTTACCAAAAGTAATAGCGTGTGTAGGACAAGCCTGTTGACAAGCCACTTTCAAGTCACTGTCTTCCAATGGACGACTAGACTTCTTAGCTGTCAATTTACCTTCTTGTAAACGCTGAACGCAGAAAGAACATTTTTCAATTACACCACGAGAACGAACAGTCACGTCTGGATTCAACACCATGCGGGTTAGATCATCGTTCATGTTCAATACTACGTCATTAACTACACCTTCTTGGTTATCAGGGAAGCTATCAGCTCCAGTATAATCAGCCCAGTTAAATCTACGTACTTTATAAGGACAGTTATTGGCGCAATACCTTGTACCAATACAACGGTTATAAGTCATTTGGTTCAAACCTTCACTGCTATGGTTGGTTGCTGCAACTGGACAAACGTTTTCACAAGGAGCGTTGTCACAGTGCTGACACATCATAGGTTGGAACACCACATTTGGATTATCCATATCTCCGCTGAAATAGCGGTCAATACGTAACCAATGCATCTCATGTCCACGAAGTACTTCTGGTTTACCTACTACTGAAACGTTATTTTCTGCGTTACAAGCTACTACGCAAGCACCGCAACCATTACAAGAGTTTAAGTCTACACTCATTCCCCATTTAACACCTGGACGGTCGTAAACAGGATAAATAGTTCCTTGTCCTTCAAACTTCTCCAATCCACCGTAAGGTTTCAGTTCAGCTTCACGCTCTTCTCTGATTTCAGTAGGATGGGCTTTGTATTCAGCAAGGGTAATTTCTTTCATTACCTCTGTACGATTACCATAATCTGTATCGTAACGGCTATGTGTTTGTGTAAGAGCTACTGGATATTTTTCTTTGGTGGCTTCTACTTTTACTGCGCTATTAGAAAGGCTTACTGTAGCACCGTTTAATCCTGCAAAAATGAAGGCATTTTTACCAACACCAGCAGCAGCTTTACCAATCTTCTCGCTGCGTCCATAACCGACTGCAATACCAATGGTATTTTCTTGTGTTCCAGGAATGATCAGAACAGGTAGTTCTAAAGATTTTCCGTTTACGGTTACTTTTACAACTGGTTTTGGAGGATTTACTTCATAGTCATCCGCCTGGCCATTATTTTTCAAATCTATACCAACTAAGGTCTTAGCCAAAGCAGGAGAAATAATTACATAGTTGTCCCAAGTGGCCCTAGTAACTGGATCTGGCAATTCTTGTAACCATGGGTTAGAAGCACCTTGACCAGCACCAATACCCACTTTTTCATACAAGACCAATTCCAATTCACCACCTTTCTTAGCAGATGTTGCAGCGGCAACAGCAGCAGCAACGGCAGCACTGTTGAAAGGAGCACCACTCACCGCAGGAGCAGCAGCTGGGTTGATGACACCATCTTGAAGGGCTTTATCCCAACCGGTTTCACCACCTACTTTTACAGACCAATAATTTTTTACAAAAGCCAGATAGTCTACACTAGATCCACTCCACTTTAACAAGCTATCTTGCCACTGACGTGTTTTGAATAGCGGATAAATAGTAGGTTGAATCAAAGAGAAATAACCTGTTTTAGCTTCTGCATCGCCCCAGCTTTCCAAGAAATGATTGTCAGGCAATACATATTTACAAAGCACGCTAGTTTCATCTTCCTTGGTATTGAAAGAGATACTTGCTTTTACTTTTTTAAGACCAGCATTAAATTTGTCAGCGTCAAACCAGGTATAAGAAGGATTGGCTCCAGAGATTAATAAAGCGCCAACGGTACCAGCGTTCATGTCTTCTACCAATTTTGCAAAATCGGCATCAACACCAGCGCGATAGTTAGAAGTCACTGCCCAGTTAATGGTTTTGCCACCAGCACCAACTGCTTCGTTGATAGCATTTACAATCACTTGAACATTTACATCATTGCTACCACTTACAACTAGCGCAGCACCTTTATTTTCAGCAAGTGCTTTAGCAGCTTTCTCAATACCAGCTTTCAATTTAGGATTGCTGATACCAGTAACTCCAGCACCATTTACAGCACTCAATAAAGCAGCAGCAATTGCAGCTGTTTCAGATGGACGGTGTAAGTATTTTTCATCGGCATTAGCACCAGTTAAACTTGCTACACTTTCAAAATGAATGTGCTTGCTCATTTCTGGATTCTTCTCATTGATCTTTTTGCCTTTAGAATATTGTTTGGCAAATTCTACGGGGCTCAACCAAGTACCTAAGAAATCAGCGCCCAAGCTTACAATGGCTTTTGCGTTGTCAAAATGGTAAGATGGAATGGCTTTCTTGCCGTAAGTTAATTCGTTGGCCAGCAACATACCGCTATAAGAAACAGCGTCATAAGTTACGTGGCGGCTACCAGGATATTTTGCCAAGAATTGCGCAATGGTTTCCTTGGTGCTAGGTGAAGTGATGGTGCTAGTTAAAACAACAACTGAACCACTCAAACCAGTCAATGCAGTAGCAATAGACTTGTCAGCGGCTTCAAAAGTTACTTCTTTACCATCAATAGTTGGGAAGCGTAAACGAGCAGTATCATACAAATCCAAAACTGCAGCTTGTACACGAGCAGAAGTACCACCTTCTGTTACATGGCTAAGGTCATTACCTTCTAACTTGATGGGTCTACCATCGCGTACTTTGGCAACAACGCTTACAACGTCTCCGTCCTGAACATAAGTGGTAGCATAGTATTTAGAAACACCAGGCACTACGTCTTCAGGTCTGTTAGCAAAGGGGATAGACTTTTTTACAGGCATTTCGCAACTAGCGGCTGCGGCTGCGGCGGCTGTGCTAAATCCCAAGTATTTCAAGAAATCCCTTCTTGGGGCTTTGGCTTCTAAGAAGCTTTTGCTTTCATCAGCAACAAAGGGTAATTCTTCTTTGAATTCGTCTTTGACGTCTTTGTTATAAGCTTCAGACTGATTCAGCTCACCAAAACTTTGCCAGATCTTTTTTTGCTCCATAATATGTTGGTTGATAGCTACGGGTTGTTTGCGCGCAACCCCTGCTCCTGTTATATTGTACAAAAACATACCACCTGAGTGGTATGCAATTATCCTAGATTAATAGTGACATTTTTGACATTCTGTTCCACCAATAGCTTCTACAGTAACACCTTTGGTGCTATCCATCTTACCTGACTTCAGGTCTTGATGGTATTTTTCATAAATGCTGTAGAACCCGTTGTCTTTGAACTGAACCTTGGTTTCACGGTGACAGTTGATGCACCAGCCCATGCTTAAATCTGCAAACTGCTTTACTTCATCCATCTTGTTGATTTCACCATGACAAGTTTGACACTGAACTTGACCAGCTTTTACGTGCTGAGAGTGGTTAAAATACACGTGATCAGGAAGGTTGTGAATCCTTACCCATTCAATAGGTTTAGATTTTGTAGCGTCATAAGGTTTACCAGATTCAAAACCAGCATACTTATACAACTTCTGAATTTCCTTGGTACCGTCTACTTCTACACCAGCTTCCGTATAGAGTTTTTCACCCTTGTACTCATTAATTGCTTGGTGGCAGTTCATACAGACATTCACACTTGGAATATTAGAATGCTTTCCTTCTTGTGCACCACCGTGGCAATACAGACAGTTAATCTGGTTAACACCGGCGTGTACTTTATGAGAATAGTAGATTGGTTGTTCTGGTTGATAGTCTTGGCTTCTACCCAATCCCATAGCACCTTTGGTAGTTAAGTAACCACCAACTATAAAGAGCAATACGGCAATAAAAGCAATGTTGCGCTTATTCCTCAAGAAAGGAATAGGAGTGGTTTCTGGTTCGCCAATGCGCTCATCAGATAATTTTTTCAAGTTGCTGTTCACCTGTAATAAGATCAAGGCAACAACGGCCAAAATCAAAGTAAGGATTCCAAACAATAAAGTGTTGTCACCTTCTTCAACTGGGGCACCAGCGCCTGGAGCAACTTTTTCAGAACCAGGAGCAGGAACAGACTTAATATAACCCAGAATGGCGTCAATATCCTTGTCTGATAAACCAGGAAACTGGTTCATAGCAGTCTTATTGTACTCATTGTACAGGTTATTGGCGTAAACATCTCCGGTTTTCAGGAAGGCTGCACTGTTCTTAATCCAAGCATTCAACTTGGTTCTGTCAGGCCAACGGTCTTCTACACCTGCAAGGGCGGGACCAGTCAACTTCTTATGAACAGCGTGACAAGAGGCACAATTGGTACTAAACAATGTTTTCCCGTCTTGCGCGGCTACTGAGCCCGCAAAAAAAGAACCCAGAAATAGTAAAGTGCTTAAAAGCAGTGTTTTGGGCATACATCTAAAAGATATCATATTCACAAACTGTGGTTCTAGGTGTGGAAAAATATCCGTGAACGGGTGCAAAAATATGTCACGAACATGACAAAAACTAAAGGTTTAAAAAAAAAATTTAGTGAGGACTGGCTTGCGTTTCAGAGGATTGTGGAACAAAGGGCCCAAATCATGTCATAGAATTGTAAACGATTTTGTTGAAACGGGGTTATTTGTTCTACGGTAAAAGATTAGTCAAAATTTTATCCCACTTTTGAAATATGTTTAAACGCCTGCAGGAGAAATGGGGGGTCAGTACCCGTCAATTCTGGATCATTTTCATAGTTTTTGGATTAACTGGTACCACCACGGCCTTCATAACCCGTTATGTGGCAGCATGGTTAGGGCTGGGACCCGATAGTTTCTGGCTTTGGAAGTTATTGCTCAGAGTTGGCATGTTATTAATAGGCTATCAAGGGCTTTTATTGGGATATGGCGCTTTATTGGGCCAATGGGCCTTTTTCTGGAAATATGAGCAGAAATTGCTTCAAAAACTGGGTATTTTGCCCAAAAACACGCAAAATCTGGCCATTTTTGCTTCTGGTGCTGGTTCCAATGCCGCCAAAATTATTGCCCATTTTAAAAATCACCCAACTATTAAGGTAGTATTGATAGTTTGCAATAAACCAGAAGCGGGAGTCTTAAAAATAGCTGCTGAAAATGGCATTCCAACCTTATTAATAGAGAAAGACCGTTTTGCCAAAGGCGATGGTTATTGTCCAGAATTACTTGAAAAAGCTGTGAATTTTGTGGTTTTGGCGGGTTTTTTATGGAAAATACCCCAAACCCTGATTACAGCCTATCCTAATCAAATCATCAATATTCATCCAGCATTGCTTCCAAAATATGGGGGAAAAGGCATGTATGGCGCCAAAGTGCATGAAGCCGTGATTGCCGCTGGAGAAAAAGAATCTGGCATTACTATTCATTATGTGAATGAGCATTATGACGAGGGGGCTACCATTTTTCAAGCCACTTGTAGCATACATCAAGGCGATGATGCTGACAGCCTAGCTCATAAGATTCATGGTCTAGAGCACCAACATTTTCCATTGGTCATTGAAAGACTGTTGGTTAAATAAAATTGGTTTTCCCTTAAATCTTCTTGAAATTGGGTGTTCAAATCTTGAATGCCATGCAGTTTTGTTCCCGCTTATTTTTCCTGTTTTCTTTTGGAATCCTATTTCAGTCTAATATATTGGCCCAAGGCCTAGTTGCTGGACTCCCAGAAAAAAATGGTTTTTCCGCTGAGCGATTGGCTAAGATTGATAAAATTGTACAACAATATATAGACAGTGGCTGGATCAATGGGGCTATTGGTCTAGTGGCAAAAAATGGTCAAATAGTGTATCATAAGGGTCTAGGTTTTGACAACAAAGCCGCAGGAAAACCCATGACCAAGGATGCTATTTTTAGAATTGCTTCCCAAACAAAAGCCATTACTTCTGTGGCAGTGATGCAGTTAGTAGAGAATGGACAAATCTTATTGGATGATCCCATTAGCAAATACATTCCTGCATTTAGAAAGCCCCGCGTACTAGAAAAATTCAACAAAGAAGACAGTAGTTTTACCAGCATTCCTGCCAAAAAAGAAATCAGTATTCGCGAATTACTCACGCATACATCGGGCATTGGCTATGCGCAAATTGGGGACCCTGTTACCACTGCTATTTATGCCAAAGCTGGCGTGGTGGGCGGCATTGGGGTGCAAGCTGGCATGACACTTTCTAAAAACATGTTAGCCCTTGCCAAACTTCCACTCTTGCACCAACCTGGAGAAAAATGGACCTATGGATTGAATACAGATTTATTAGGTTATTTAATTGAAGTGGTCAGCGGCATGAGTCTAGACGCTTATTTCAAGAAACATATTTTTGATCCCATTGGCATGAGTGATACTTATTTCTATTTGCCCAAAGAAAAACAAGGAAGACTAGCCATGTTGCACACAGAAGATAGTTTAAAGCACGCCATTCCTATGCCTACAGTGATCAAGGTTAATGGCCAGTTTGATAGAGATTATCCGAATACGGTTGGAGGAACATTTTATTCTGGAGGTGGTGGATTAGCATCTACAGCATTGGATTATGCCAAGTTTATGCAGATGCTACTCAATGGTGGCGACTACAATGGCAAACATATTATTAGCAAAGCCAGTCTGCGTTTGATGACCACCAATCAAATTGGCAACCTGTCTAGAAGCCCTCAAAAAGATGTAAAATTTGGTCTTGGATTTGAACTGGTAACAGCTTCAAATTATGGTCAAAGCTATGTGTCAATGGATAGCTTTTTTTGGGGTGGTATGTTTAGCTCTACCTATTGGATAGACCCTCGTGAAAAAATTGTGGCACAATTTGTTTTGCAAATGTATCCTTCTAGCCATGGCGATATTAATGAGAAGTTCAAAGTGCAAGTATACCAAGCATTACAGTGATCTTTCTCGAAAAAATAAAAATGAAAAGCCCCGTTGATTAGACGGGGCTTTTGCTATTTTTTAGTAGGGCAAGTATTAAGCCCAACCAGTGTGTAAAGGGGACAAAAACTTATGGCAGATGTTGCTAAGAATACACCACCTAGTACTAGTAAAACAATTCCAACGGTACCTTCTACTGTTCCAGTAAAATACAGTGCCGCAAAAATGGCTGCTACAATAATTCTAAGAATTCTGTCTGTGTTGCCCATGTTCTTTTTCATGCAATCGGTTTTAGGGTTGTTGATGAAACAAAATAACCAAATGCATTTGGAATAAAAAGTGCGTTTTGTCACATTTCAAAAATATCTGACTATTGGGCAAAAAAAATCCCGGCAGGCCGGGATTTTTCAATGAATGATATTGCTACTAACCCGGTACGCGGGAAATGTATTTTTCAATTTCTTTTAACTGATCCAACACCTGTTGGGTCTTGGGTTTGCAAGCTTTTGCCCTACGGAAAAAGTCTTTGGCTGCACGGAACTCTCTTTTGTTCATAAAGATCTGACACATACTTAAATAAGCCACTGCCTCACTTTCTTTATCAGGAATTCCTGCACGAATAGCAGCACGGATATAGGTTTCACCTTGCTTCAAGTCTCCTTTTTGCATTGACATCATACCCAATTGCAATTTGTTAGCACCCTCTGCTTCTGGCATGGGAGAACCCAAGGAAGAACTCATTTTCAAGTGCTTTTCAGCGCTATCAAAATCCTGCTTCATCATGGCCAAATTTCCCAAGATGGTGTAGTAGGTAGACCTAACGGGTTTGTACAACAATGCTGGGAACCAGATGCTGGCCAAAATGCGTTCTACTTCTTCAATATCACCCGCTTCCATTGGACCCTGAATTAAGCGCATAGGTCCAATAAAGAAATGACTGGCAAAACCAATCAGTGCCAAGAAGTAAATGGGGAATGTGGGCCAAAAACCAGTACCGGTAAGGTTTAAAGCCACCCCAATCAATACCACTAAGATGCTCAACCAGAAGCGGTATTTGATAATAATATTATAGAATTTCATAGTCCGTCTTATTTGAAAGTGGGCAAAGATAATGGAATTGGGGCTTATCCATGCTTAGCATCGTTCACTTCAATCCAATATCCTTCTGGATCCTTAAGCCAGATCTGGTGCACCCCGTCTACCCTATTGGTAATGGCACCTTGAACACCCTCTTTGTCTTCAAACCCAATTTTGAGACTTTTCAAGCGTTTGGTAAACGCTTCTATAGAAGGCACACTCATACAGATATGGTTATTCTTAAAGTATTCCTTGGGCTTTTCCGCACCTTGAATAATATGCATGGCAATTCCAGGTCCAATAGTAAACCAAGCGTGCTTTCCATCATGAAAAGGCTCAGCCAGGGTATCAAACTGAAGTACGTCTCTATAAAAACCCGCTTCTTTTTCCAGATCCACCACATACAAAGCCACGTGGTCAATGGTAATACGGGGTTTGGTATTTTGGGCGTTTACGCCGTTGAATAAGCCAATCATCAGGAAGATGCAGGCGGCAAGCAAGATTTGTTTCATGTGAATGATTGAAGACCTAAAATAAGCCATTCCACTCGCTTTTTTAAAAATGCAATCGCTTTAAAGCAATAAACTACTATTTTTGCCGCCTGTAAAATGAAAATTTTTACATGGTTTCGTAGTTCAATGGATAGAATAGGTGTTTCCTAAACACTAGATCCAAGTTCGATTCTTGGCGAGACCACAAAGCCCTGGCACGAAAGTGCCGGGGTTTATTTTTGCGAAGAGGCGTCCCAAGCTCGCTTGGGTAAGCCGATGAGCAAAAATACCCCCCCAGCAATCGAAGATTGCTGAGGGGCTTTGAGTAAGTTCAATACGGGAAGAAGACTGACCGAGCCAGCGAGGTCAGGCAATCTTGGCAGATTATCATCATCACTGAGAATCAAAAGATCTCAGAAAATCTTAGATGTTTTTTTTAAAAAAGAAATCATAAATTGAACAATTCTATAATGAAGGAGTAGTTCAACATAATAGCAACTAAATCTCATTTAAAATGTTCAGTATGATGATGCAAAAAATTGGTCTCACCACTGCATTGTAAAAATAATTTATATGGACATCATTGCATTTTTAATACAGTATGATTATCTTATAGTAGCGTCGGTACTTATATCCTCTTTTCTTTTCTATTACTATAGAAGAAATAAGATTAATTATAGGATTAGGGTAGAAAAGAAATTAAATGGGGATTTGGAATATAAGGCCGAACATAGGAGAGGTTTATTTCATAAATGGGAAAGTGGTTATCTTGGGCTACACTCAGTTGGTAAACCGCTCAGAAGAAGAGCTGAATATGTTTTAATGGGTTGGAGAAAATTAGAATTAACGGCAACTAAAGAAGAAATACATCATAGTAAGGTTGTCTATGATGAATATGAGATTGAAACAATTGATGAATTAGAAAAAGAATTGTTTAGAGCAAAAGATCATTAGTAACAAATTTCATGCGCAATCATTCGCAGAATCTACATGGATAAAAATTAGCTCCTGTTACCCTCAACCCAACATCCCCCAAACCCTTTCAATAACCCAAAAAGCAGCTACTGAACCAATGGCATATGGTATCAGGTAGGGTTGCCATTTGGCTCTTTTGAATTTCAATTGCTGTATCCCAGCTATTATAAATAATACTACCCCTATAAATAATAACTGCCCCGCTTCCACCCCCACATTAAAAAATCCAAGTGCCAATGGAATCCCCTTTTGTGGCAAACCAATATTGGCTAATGCACTAGCAAAACCAAACCCATGTAATAGACCAAATACAAAAGCTACCAACCAAGGATAACTTGCACTCATGACTTTTTTACCCTGATTATGGTGTACCAATTCAACAGCCAAAAACAAAATACTTAGTGCAATCACAGCTTCTACAGGTGGTGCAGGTAATCCCGCAAAATTCAATGCCGATAGAGACAGCGTGATACTATGTGCAATGGTAAATGCCGTTACCGTTGTGATGAGTTTTCGAGTGCCCGTTGTGATTAATAATAGGGCTAGTACAAATAACAAATGATCAAACCCAAATAAGATATGCTCAACACCTAGTTTAAAATAAGTACTGATGGTGCTGGCATAAGATGATTCATAAGGGATAGTAGCTATTGTTTTTGTTGGCTGTAACAATAAGGAATATTTTTCTCCACTACTGAATTCTATATAAACCAACACATCTATCAAGGATTCCTGAATACCACTAACACTGATGTTCATTCCATGAATGTCTTTGGTGGAATTTGCTTTCATAGTAAACAAGGCACCCGAACCAGCTTCTATACCCTTGTCTTTTTGCAAAATGGTAAACCAGGAAGGAAAAATGGGCTTGATTACCGGCAACATATCACCCTTCCTAGGTATTTTCCATAGTACATCATAAGTACTTGTACCTGTTTGTTTTATTTGCAATAAGGCCGGCCTTACCTCATGTGCATTCACCTGATTTGCAAGAACAGAAAATAATAACCATAAAAGATATTTATAAAAAAATTTACTTGGCATTTTTTATAATTAATCTATCTCTTAATTGTTGCTGCAATTGACCATTTGAAATGGCTAGTTTCAGCGTATACTCTTTCTTAAAATCTTCATAAACCTTTTGATTAAACCGTTGCTGAAAATCGTATCGATAATCATTTAGCAATTGCTCTTTAATAGATGCAAAATCGGGTTCAGCAGCAGGTTTTACTGCATTGATAAAAATCAGGTGGGCACCAAAACCAGATAATACTGGGCCAGTCCATTTGCCAACAGGTAATTTGGCTAAAGCAGCAGCAAATCCCTCACCCATTTGTGCATCAATTTCTTTTGCAGGCGCGTCATTGGTATGATAAGCAAAGGCAAATGGATCCCCTAATTTGGTTAATGCTGGTAGGTTATTATCCGTTGCAGGAAGTGAAGATAACAAGGCCAAAGCATCCGCTTTTGCGTGTTCCCTTTTATCCGCATTGAAATAAATATGAGAAAAAGAATAGCTGGCCTGCAGCAAATACTTGCTTTTGTGTTTTAGATAATAGGCTTGTAATGCGGTATCAGCTGGTTCTTTCATTTGAACAAGATCACTACTGATAAAGTCAAGCTTCTGGTTCATTCTTCTACGAATGAGCTCATCATTGTGATCAAGGTTCATTTTTAAAGCCTGCCTATAATAAACCTCCTCTCTGATTTCATTATCAATTAAGCTTGTCCATTCAGAATCATTAGGCTGCCTACCCCACTGTTTCTCAAAAAGATTGCCAATACGATTCACCAAATCATCGTCTATGACAATGGTTTGTTTGGTATTAGTTTCCGGATTAGTTACATAATACAATGCAAAAATAACAGCGCCTATCAACAGAAAATGCAGTAGTGGTTCTCTGATGATTTTTTTAAATGTACTATTCAACTACTTAGTTTTTGGGTGTGTACCAAATGGGAGACGTATAAGCCCTTTCCTGTAAAGTCATTGGTACATTTGCTGTCATTTTTATTTTAAACTTGACTGCATCAAATGCGGTCCATCTTGGTGTTGGAATTTCTAATACCCTTACATAATAGAATGCAGGAAGAGCTGCATTAAAATCTGGATCGGTCCAAACAGTACTCAATTCTGGATCTCCAATGCTATTATCAACTGTAGCTGTTTCAAGATTAACTGTATTACCTACTGATGGTAATTTTCCTTTGGAATCCAGTTTTCTTTTATCAGCATCGCCCCAAACTACATTATAAACTTTTTCCTGTTTGTTGCCTTTTGCATCTACCCAACCCTTAATGATTTGTACCCTGTCTAGGTTAGCACTCATGGGGTCTTTGGCTGCCATGACAATAAAGCTTGGAGCTTTGCTAGCTGTTGTTGCTGTAAGATCTCCACCCATTGGAACGCCCTTGCCATAAGCGGCTTCTACCCAATTTGTTTTAGCAAGATCGGAAGCTGCAAAATCAAATCCACCAAAAAAACGTACGGTAATACGTGGTCCTGTACTGGCATAGGTTTCCTTACGTTTCATGGCATCCCATATAGCTTCACGTGTATTAGAAGTGGCCCATACCCCTGTCCAACCAGAAGCACCCAATTCCCAACCCTTCATGGTTCTGCCATCAAAATTCATGGCGTTTTCAGACCATCTTGTATTACTTGGTTCAGATGTTTTAAACTTTCCAAAGAAATTATCTTCTTCGGTTGAGGTAATGCCAGTATGATCATCGGTACCACCTGCCATACCATATTTGAAAGGATTTACACCCAATTCTTGTTCTAATTTCAACCCGTTTTTTAAAGCATCTCGGATATATTCACTATTAATATTGCCTGGCTTTTTAGGTTGCAAAATCAAATTGCCCTTATCCCAAATTTCAAAATTGGCAAACTCATCTGTTGGCGACAAGGAAGGATGTGCTTCACTGGTACCTTTTACCTGTGTTACTTCATAAAGAATTTCCCATTTTTGTCTTTCAATCGCATATTCTTTGGTAAGTGGCTTACCAGATAATGTTGTTTGAGCAAACATGAGACCATTACTCAGATTGCCGTTGTGAGGGATTGCCAGTAATTTACCACCCGTTTTTTTCTCATATGCCTCCATCCATTTCCACAAATTTTCAGGATCATCTGATTGAAAAGTAGTGAAGGGTAAGACTTTATTGGCTTCTTTGGCATTACCCCTATAGATAATATTACGGTGCAGGTTATTACCCCCTCCATAATTGCTTGTCCATTCGTAAGCAATGAAAGTTGTAAAGTTGCCAGGCTTATAATATTTCTCCATGATCTCATTATTCTTCTCCCAAACAGTTTGGGCAAATTTGGGATCCATTGCCGCAGCAGGTAATGTATTGTTAGATTGTCTATTGACCATATCCAATGCCGCCCTATTGGCTCTTTTTGGATCACCTGAAGTAATATCGTCATGCCATTGTTTAATAATGGGATCCTTCATGAGTTTAGGATGACCTTTAACAATACCAGGAATCAGACCCATGACATCTGAGTGATCTGTCACGCAAAACCAATCTAATGGACGGTGAAGTTTGGCCATTTGACCTGAATTACTCTTTATTTCATCGCCCTTGGCAAAACGAACTGCGTCTTCAGGACCCACTGTTGTACCCGATGCACCGGCATCTGCAGACAAAGAAGTATGCAAATGGGTATCGCCCCATAAAACTTTGTCAGGATAGGCAGATTCAACAACCTTAGCAGAGCCGCTTTTAGAACCTTTGGAATTACCAGCAGCATCTTTACTAGATTGATTACCATTACAACCACAACTAGCTAATACAAAACCAAACAGCACCAAGGCCATCAGATGATTTCTATACATTTAGATAGATTTTTATATATAATTAAAACCTGCTATAAATTTATATTTTTCTAAAATCAGATATGGGCTTTTGCTCCTGAATTTGTATTGATTTTCTAAAAGCATCCATAGAAGTGGTGTTTTCTTTTATTTTACTTGCTTTTTCAAACAAGAAAAACACCAAACTAATAAAATCAAATGAAGCAATACTGCTGGCCATAAGCCTTGCCCAGAGATTTTTTCTATTAATGCTGAATACACAAGAAGTGATATGGAGAAGAAATTGTATCCAAGCATTGTTTTCACCATGACTTTAGATTGTGCTTCATTTCTTGAAAGCCAAGAGGCTAAACCAATAGTAAGGAGTGCTACCCCTGCAAGTTTGGCAACTATGATGGCATTTGGATCTATCAATGGAGTGCCAAGTAAAGAAGCAACAACCAATGAAGGTGCCAATACCAGGGCTACACCGGTAGCTCCTTCAATGATGGCTGTAATGGTTAATAGTGATTTCAAATTTTTGAAATTTTTAGATGATTATTTTAAGTAGTTGCCAGAAATAAACCATCACCCCAACTTCACTCCCATTTGTGTATGCTTATAGCCATCAATTCTTTTGTGCATCACTTTAAACCAGAGCGGGGGAACCAAGGATAATAATAACATTCCCGGATATCCAGTAGGCATTTGTGGGCTTTCATCAAAATGCCTGAGTATTTGATACTTTCTACTAGCCATATAATGATGATCAGAATGTCTAGAAAGCTCTAATAAAATTAACCTTCCTAATGGATGATTAGAATTCCAAGAATGTATGGGCATGGTGCGTTCATATGAATTGCCTTTCATTTTTCTTCTTAATCCATAATGCTCTATATAGTTTACGGTTTCTAATAACAAAATGCCAATGAAAGCACCAACTAGAAAAAATAATACAGTCTTAAGGCCAAAAATCATTCCAATAGAAACAATCAAAATCAATTGCAAAAATTGATACACCAACATTTCATTCTTCAAACTCCAAAATGAAAGCTGTTTCTTTTTAAGTCTTTCTGTTTCCAAATGCCAAGCGGAGCGATAACTTCCTAAAATAGTTCTTCCATAAAAAGCATACACTGTTTCTCCATACCTACTAGATGCAGGGTCAAGATCTGTAGAAACATTTTTGTGGTGGCCTCTATTGTGTTCTATAAAAAAATGCATGTAAAGGGTAGACAATAACAAAAGCTTACTCATCAACTGCTCATGCTTTGTTGGTCTATGACCCAATTCATGTGCTGCATTAATCCCGAGAATGCCACACGCAATGCCATACGCTGTTGTTGCACCAATTTTATAGTACATAGATAGGCTTTCATCACTAACCTGAACCAAAAAATAAAACAAGATCAAATATTGTAATGGCACAAGACCATAAAGCATCCAGTCATATACTTTGTTTTCTTTTGCTAATTCCTCTTCAATTTTAGTTAAATTGTCAGTAGAACCTTTGGTGAATAATTCAATCAACGGAATCATCACAAATAGTACAAAAACTGCAGTGTAAGCACCAAAATTTTCTGTGTACAAAGAAAACAATACAATTAGTGGGGTTATATAAGCCAAGGAAAATTTCATTTTTTCTTGTATTAGTTTTAATCGTTATTAAGATAACCAAACATTTTAAGAAAATTAAAATTATTTACTATCCCTTATATCTATAGGTAAATCTCTTTTGATACTTACCAGCAAACTCTCCATTGGAAAAGTACTTAGTGATTTGCACACTACATGAAATGGGTAATTTGAAATCATTGTAGGAATAAGACAAAAGCATTTTATCCTTATATGGTAGATCTGTTTTGCCTCTCTTAATTTCACATACTAATGGGTTATTTTCATTGAGATAATACCACTGGAATATAGCATCATCCAGATTAAAATCATTAGATATATTGTTTAGGTCAATCTCTTCAAATGAAATTTTTCCCTCTTTAAGAATAGAAGCAATATTTAAATAATGAAAAGGATTAATGGCATTATCGAATTTTGAAAAGGTACAAGTTAAAGAAGTGCTATAATATTCATCTTTGCTATATGACAATACACTGCTAATATTATTACGATTGACAATACTGTCTTTATTAGATACATTATTTGTCTTTATCATGATTTTACTATCAAAAAAATCTGTTTCTACTGTACCATTAGTTTGTTTGATTCTGACTTGTCTTTCTGTAATATCTATTTTATTCTCTCTGCAACATTTTGGGGTATGATAAATCACACTATCTCTTACCCTTTGATTATTTTGATAGATATAATAATGAAATACTGTGTCACGCCATTGAAGTTTCAATTCTGCTCTACCCGCTTTATACTCCAAAGGTTCCCTATTACTATTGCTATTGTCGTATTCAATTCTGTCATATTCATTACTAGCTACAATTCTTAAAAAGGGTTGTAACTGATTGCCGTTATATTCAAAATACTGTATTTGTAAAGTATCTATTAATAATTGACCTGTTGGATTTGAAACAGTTTTTGCAAGAAAACACTTTCTATTAACCATTGATCTAACCCTATTCAAGTTGTCATAGCTCCATACAAGATCATTGTATTTTCCTGAGATGGTATCTCCAGTAATACTTTCAATCATTGGCAAATTGGTATTGCTTTGCGCGAAGAGGTATACAGGAAAGAATAAGAAAAAGATTGCTATTTTTTTCATTGTAACTATTTAGAATTGAAACCGAACTTGGGCGCTTATTTTTTATACCGGAAAGTAACATGTTTTAAGAAACCACTTCGGAATGAAATGATTCCAGAACCTGTAGAGACTTTTTTTATATAAATGCTACAATAAACAGGTAGTTGATGTTGATTATAGGTGTAGCTAAAACTAAGAATGTCAGTAGCATCCGAATTTGTGTCAGGTCTTTTCATGGTGCTACGCAAAAGATTATTTTGATTGTTCAAATGCCAGTTTACTTCTGTGCCTTCCTTATCAAAATCATCATTTAAACTAATCAACTCTCTTTTCTCAAATGAAAATCTAATTCTTTCGTCTAGAAGAATTGGTGCAATATTCAATTGAGCAAACGGATTAATTTTATTGTCAAAATTTGTGAAAGTATATTTATAGGACCAAGCTCCAGGATTTCCCTGATTATAGGCATTCTTTTCAGCAGTTACATTTTTATGAAATTCAAAATTGTTTTCATATATATTGGGGTAATTTCTATTTGAAAGATCAGTAAGCCTTTCTAAGGTTGAATCTGTTTGTTTATAGGAAGTATTGTAGCTGCTCGTTTCTGTTTTTCCCCTATTTATTATTCGTTCTACTACCACACTATCCATTACTCTTTTCCCATGCTCGTACTTATAATAGTTGGTTTCTATACCCTTAACCCATTTTGAGCCTATGCCATTTGATTCATAGCGTATATTTTTTTTAAACGCCGGAACTCTTTGATCTAACACATACCCAAATTTTTGTATGGCAGTTGTGTCAACAACCCAACGTTCAGATGATATATTATTGGATTTTTGCAGATAACCAATTCTATTAACAATAAGAATCAACCTTTTGAGGCCATCATAAGCAAATACAGTTTCCTGGTATTTTCCTTTGATGGTATCACTGGTAACAGTTTCAATCAGGGGAAGGGATTTAGATGCGGTTTTGGGAGATTGGGCTAGGGATATCATTGGCAAAAATGCCAAAAGGGAAAAGATCCTTTTCATCATACATTAGGGGTTAACATTGTCAAACTTAGTTAAAAAACAGGACAGATAGTTACTGCTAATGGGGCTCATTGAAAAACAATGAACCTATCTTTATTTGGCGAAATATTCTGAATGAATAAACAGTTTTATATTTACCACAATGCAAAATAAAAACGTACTTATCACTGGCGCCAGTCAAGGCATTGGAAAAGCATTGGCAGAATTATTTCTTGTGCAAGGTTATCAAGTATTGGGGACCAGTCGTTCTGGTAATATAGAGATCAGTCATCCTTCATTTAAAGCAATGGCTCTTGACCTTACTCAAATGGAAAGTATCCATGCATTTGAATCCCAAATAGCCAGCAAGGGTACTAAGTTTGGCATCATATTCAATAACGCCGGTATTGGACCTGATCTAGGAACTAGTTTTCCAGTAGAAAAGAGTTTTGATCAAACCTTTGATGTGAATGTAAAAGGTCAAGTATTCTTTACTGAAGCCATGATTAAACATCTAGCAACTGGGGCAAAATTGATCAATGTCTCTTCTAAGATGGGTTCTATTGAACAATGCGTTGGAACAGATTCTGTGGCTTATAGAATGTCTAAGACCGCTTTAAATATGTATACCAAAATCCTAACCAATAGGTATGCAGGTCAATTCCAAATTGCTACCCTTCATCCAGGATGGGTAAGAACCAATATCTCGGGAGACAATACAAAGGGTAGGTTTTCAACAGAAGAATCTGCAACCATGATCTATGCTTTTGTTTGCAGCAATTTTACATCTGGTATTTTCTGGAATGTAGAAACCAATTCAGCATGTGACTGGTAAAAAGACTTTTATTCTAAGGTGTTTTCTTGGCTAACCTACCGATTTTAGTTTAAAAATCTAGTAGACTTGATTTATATTCAAGCTATGAAAAAAATCATCCTACACGTGTTTCTGCTGGTTGGTGTTTTGTTTACCCAGCAAGTTAATAGCCAGCCAAGCAATAGCAGTTTGTATTTACAAAGCAGTGAATTACACGATTTGATGGTTCAGTACAGAGCCGATATGGGTAATATCACTCGTTTCTATGCAACATCGCCCAGTTTTGGTTTTGGTGGGGGTGGTAGAGGAGGTCAGCAATTTAATACCACCTATAATTCTCCGGAAAGAAGAGCACGAATGTTAGAATTGATAGCAGACTATGAGAAAAAAATGGACGCCATTAATTTTGACAAGATTAGTATTTATGGAAGGGTAGATTATATCTTGTTTAAAA
>CALRXZ020000019.1:0-42805 GCA_943372255.1 Chitinophaga pinensis | reverse complement strand
CACGCTTAAACGATTATGAAATTCTGACTAGCCGTTTGATTGACCGTGCATTGAGACCCCTGTTTCCTGAAGACTATCTTTGCGATGTACAGGTATTAGTGACCCTGGTATCAAGCGATCCAGAAATTATGCCTGACTCATTGGCTTGTTTGGCCGCTTCAGCAGCCCTAGCCGTTTCTGATATTCCAGTAATGGAAATTATTTCTGAAGTAAGAATTGGTCGTATTAACGGTGAATATATCATCAACCCAACTCGTTCACAATTAGCGCAGTCTGATCTAGAATTCCTGATTGCTGCTACTGAAAAGAACTTGATGATGGTAGAAGGTGAAGCAAAAGAATGTGCGGAAGCTGATCTTGTAAAAGCTTTAGAAATTGCACACGATGCTATTCGCATTCAAATTAAAGCCCAAGCTGATCTTCGCGCTCAGTTGGGTATCACCACCAAACGTGATTATAAGAAACCTGCATCTGACGAAGCCATCAATGAAAAAGTGATTGCTTTTGCCAAGCAAAGGGTTTATGAAATATCTAGAAAAGGTTCTGCTAAACACGAACGCAGTGATGCTTATGCTCAGTTGAAAGACGAGTTATTGGCTAGCCTTGGTGAAGTAACTGACCTAGAAAAGAAATTGGCTAAGAAATACTACGAAGACCTAAAATGGACTGTAGTTAGAGATATGATGTTAGAAGACCGAATTCGCTTAGATGGCCGTAAATTGGATGAAGTTCGTCCTTTGGCTATGGAAGTTGAACCACTGCCTTCTCCACACGGTTCAGCCTTGTTTACTAGAGGTGAAACCCAGTCTTTGACTACCGTAACTTTTGGTACTAAATTGGATCAATTGTTGTTGGAAACTGCAGCAAAATCTGATTATGGTAATTTCTTCTTGCACTATAATTTCCCTCCATTCTCTACAGGTGAAGTGAAGATGATTCGTGGTGTAGGTAGAAGAGAGGTTGGACATGGTAATTTGGCCATGCGTAGCTTAAAGCAAATGATGCCAGGTAATGACTACGCTTACACTGTTCGTGTAGTAAGTGATATCTTGGAAAGCAATGGTTCTTCATCTATGGCAACGGTTTGTGCTGGTTCATTAGCCCTTATGGATGCTGGTGTACCTGTTCCAAAACACGTGAGTGGTGTGGCCATGGGATTGATTACCAGAGCCGATGGTAAATACGCTATTCTTACTGATATCTTGGGTGATGAAGATCATCTGGGAGATATGGACTTTAAAGTAACCGGTACCCGCGATGGTATTTGTGGTGTACAGATGGATATTAAGGTAGATGGTTTGAGCATGGAAGTGATGATGGAAGCATTAGAACAAGCACGTGCTGGTCGTTTACATATTTTGGATGCTATGTATGAGTGCATTCCTGCGGCTAGGGCCGATGTGAAACCTCATGCTCCACGCATGGTTAAGTTGATCATTGACAAAGAATTTATTGGCGCAGTGATTGGACCAGGTGGTAAAGTGATTCAAGAAATTCAACGCGAAACTGGTACCACTATCAATATTGAAGAAGTAGGCAATACCGGAGAAGTATCTATCTTCTCTGCATCTAAAGAAGCTGTTGACAAAGCAGTTGCTTGGGTGCGTGGTATTACGGCGGTACCTCAAGTAGGTGATGTGTATGAAGGACCAGTGAAGGGTATCAAAGAATTTGGCGCATTTGTTGAATTCATGCCTGGTAAACAAGGTTTGTTGCATATCAGTGAGATCAGCTGGTCTAGATTAGAAACTATGGACGGTCTGTTCAAAGAAGGCGATATGGTAAAAGTGAAATTAGTAGGCTTGGATCCCAAGACTGGTAAATTCAAATTGAGCCGCAAAGTGCTCATGCCAAGACCAGAGGGCAGCAAGCCAAGAGAAGAAAGAAATGATGCAAACAATGCATAATTGATTAGATACTGAAATGGCCTGCATCGCAGGCCATTTTCATTTAAAACATATCATGGATACAACTACACAGATCAGCATCCTAAGTGCTGACCAAGCAGAAAAAGATTTGCTCATTGCGCAATTATCAGATTTGGGTTTTGACGCTTTTGAAGAAACAGAAGAGGGCTTACACGCATTTATAGCTAGTACAGATTTTGATGAAGCTGCTTTAAAAGCTTTGTTGAATGAAAAAGCTTATAGCCAAACCATGATACCCAAGCAGAATTGGAACCAATTATGGGAATCCAATTTTGAGCCCGTGCAAGTGGATGATTTTGTTGGTATCCGCGCAGGTTTTCACCAAGCCATAGAAGGAGTAATCCATGAAATTGTTATTACTCCTAAAATGAGTTTTGGAACAGGTCATCATGCCACTACTTATTTGGTCATGAAAGCCATGCGAGACTTGGATTTCAAAGGTAAGACCGTATTAGATTTTGGATCAGGTACCGGTATCTTAGCCATTCTTGCAGAAAAATTAGGAGCCCAATCAGTCTTAGCTATTGACAACGATGATTGGTGTATAGAAAATTCCATAGAAAATTTGGCCATCAATCAAACCCAAGTAATTAGGGTATTAAAAGCAGATTCTGCTGCCTTATTGGATCAATATGACCTAGTATTGGCCAATATTAACAAGCATATCATTTTGGAAAATATGGATAATTTGGGTAAGGTGTTGGCACCATCTGGAACCATTTTACTCAGCGGATTGCTAGTAGAAGACGAGCCCGATATAATAGCCGCCTGTGCCAAAAATGGTTGGGAACACCTGTTTACAAACACCAGAAATGGATGGATTGTTCTGGGAATGACCCGTTAAATTCGGTAGAAAATGGCTTTGTTAAGGAATTATTAAGGATCAGAACCTTATATTTGTTACTCAAACAACTTCAAACCACCCCCGAATGAACGAATTTTTGCTCATTGTACTGGCTTACTTGATCGGGTCCATTCCCACAGCTGTTTGGGTCAGTAAGACTTTCTTCAACATAGATATAAGAGAATATGGAAGCGGCAATGCCGGTGCTACCAATACTTTTAGGGTACTGGGTTCTAAATGGGGTTCCTTTGTAATGTTGGTAGATGTTTTAAAAGGCGTATTGGCAACTTCCTTGTATATCTTACTTCCATATTATTTATTCAACGAATGGGATAGAACCAATTTTATGATTGGCTTGGGCTTGGCTTCGGTGTTAGGTCATATTTTTCCCATCTGGGCAAATTTTAGAGGTGGTAAAGGGGTTGCAACTCTATTGGGAATGGCAGTGGCCATTCAACCCTTGGTAGCCCTTTGTTGTGTGGGCGTTTTTCTAATTGTATTGTATCTAACCAGATTTGTATCGCTTAGTTCCATATTGGCTGGAGTATCTTTTATGATCTTCATTCTCTTTATTTTCAACGAAAAAGAGACTTTATACAGGGTGTTTGCCGTATTGGTAGCTTTAATGGTTGTTCTGACCCACCAGAAAAATATAGGCAGGATCTTAAAGGGAACTGAGAGCAAAGTGCCTATTTTAAAGCATCGTGACAGAAGAAAACAGCGTCGCAAAGACGGAATTTAGCCTGATATTTTGTAACTTTGCCCTCTATTTTCCACGAAAATCTCCTTTTAGGCATGTCTAATCAAAATTTGTTTGAGAAGTTACAGTTAAAAGACGAGAAGAACCTGTTGATTCAAGGTATTCCCTCATCCATCGAAAAGCAATTTGCCAAATTAACCTACGCCAAGAATGTTACCCCTTTGCTGAAAAGCAAAAAAGTAGAATTTGCCTTGGTTTTTGCATTGAGCCAACAACAGTTGAACAATGTGATGAAAGAAGTATTCCCGGCATTAAGTGCTGAAACCAAATTATGGGTTGCTTATCCCAAAACTTCTAGTAAGATTGTGAGTGATTTGAACAGAGATTGTAGCTGGGATTTGCTTATTAAAAATGGCTATGAATCTGTAAGACAAGTAGCAGTTGATAATGTCTGGAGCGCTATTAGATTTAAAAAATTAGAAACCATTCCAAATAGAGATCGCAGTTTTTCTGATATCAAATCAACAGAATCCAATGGGATTGATTTTGAGAAAAGACTAGTAGTACCTCCTGCTGAATTGGGAAGCATGTTCTTAAAACACAAGGAAGCACAATCTTTCTTTACTTCTTTGTCCTTTACCAATCAAAAAGAATACGTTAGTTGGATTGAGTCTGCTAAAAAAGAGGAGACCCGCAAACGCAGGTTAGATACCGCCTTGGAAAAACTCTTGGCTGGTAAGAAGAATCCTTCAGAGAAATAATAGTTTACTACAACGATAGCATAAAATGCCACTCTCATGAGTGGCATTTTTAATTACATTAGGGAACAATTTTAGTCTATGAAACAATTGTTCTTTTTAGCCATACTGATTATTTCAAATGCGTCTTTGGCACAGGTAACGCAGCGCAATATCCTCACTACTAAGTATAGTGAAGAACAAATAAAAGCAGCGTTGATTGCGAAGGAATCATTCAAACCCTATCCACAAAGCGCTGAAGCTTGGCAAAAAACGGTTCCCGACTCCGTGATCAAACAAACCATTAAAGCAGGAGAGGCGGGATTGAAATTCAAGTTTGAACCCATTACTGCTACCATTGCCTTAGATTTTGTTCGCTCAGGCGATAGAGAACGTCATAGTGGGATCAGCTTTGCTAAAAGGAATATCCTTACAGAACTCATATTGGCTGAATCCATGGAAGACAAGGGTAGATTTACAGAAGCCATTTTGAATGGGGTATGGTCTATTTGTGAAGAAAGTTATTGGGGAGTACCAGCTCATATTGGCAATACAGGGTTACCCGATGTAGACAATCCTGTAGTGGATTTATTTACGGCAGAAACAGCATCCGTATTGGCATTGGCCGATTATTTTATCGGACCTAAATTTGATAAGATCAATCCCCTAATTCGAAAAAGAATTTATACAGAAACCAATAAGCGTTTGTTTATTCCCATGATGACCAAGGGAGATAATTATTTTTGGATGAGTAAAACTAAGGTTGTGAACAATTGGAACCCTTGGATTATGTCTAATTGGATGATGAGTAATTTGTTGTTAGAAAAACAGGAAACGCGCAGGGCCGATATGTTATATGCATCAATCAGTGGTTTAGATAGATACCTCAACGGATTGGGTGAAGATGGAGGATGTGATGAAGGTCCTAGTTATTGGTTTGCAGCAGGAGGTTCCGTATATGATTGTTTGGAACTTTTACAGCAATCCACCAAGCTGCAAATCTATGATCAACCCTTGATTCAAAAAATGGCAGCCTATGTGTATAAAGCCCATATTGATGGTTTTTATTTCACCAATTTTGCTGATGCAGATCCGGTGCTTAAACCAGATGGACTAATGCTCTATCGTTTTGGAACCGCTATTGCAGACAAACAATTGGAATCCCTTGGGGCTTGGTCTTTTCTGCAATTTCCCAATACAGGTGTTAGCGGGTTTCAACGCATGAGAAGGGTACAGAATTTGTTAACCATTTCAACCATCAAAGGAGGCGCTGAATACAAACCAGTGAAGGATGCTTGGGTCAGTGATATTCAAGTAATGACTGCAAGAACAAGTAAGGGTTTGTACTTGGCAACCCATGGTGGTCACAATGCAGAAAGTCATAACCACAATGATGTTGGAGACTTTATTGTTTATGCCAATGGGCAACCCATGATTGTTGATGCTGGAAGAGGAAATTATACTGCAAGAACTTTTTCTAGTAAGCGATATGAATTATGGTTCACTAGGTCTGAATACCATAATCTTCCCATCATCAATGGATTTGGACAAAATGCTGGTAGAGAATATGAAGCCAAATCAGTTGTTTCTTCCATCAATAATCAACAAGCGCAGTTGAAGATGGATCTTGCTGCAGCCTATCCCAAAGAAGCAGGCATTCAAAAATGGGAGCGAAACATTCAACTTGATAGAATCAAAGACCAAATAGTTCTTTCAGATAGCTATTTGTTAGATAATAAATTAGCTTCTTTACAACAAGTATTTATGACCATTGCGGAAGTGGATTTAACCAAGCCAGGTGTTATTGTATTAAAAGGTAATGGCAATACCCAACTTCAATTAGACTATGATGCCAAACAGTGGACAGCTGCTTCAGCATTAACCTCAACGGAGGGAATGGAATACAATAGTTTTAAAACTAAATGGGACGGGAAGTTGGTAACTAGAATTTTACTTACTGCTAAAACACTAAAGGCAACCGGTAACCATAGTTTTAAAATCAGCATGAAGTAAGTACTTGTTTACTGTAAAACAATTCACTCTTCACTCTTCACTCTTAATTCTTCACTCTTAATTCTTCACTCTTCACTCTTCACTCTTCACTCTTCACTCTTCACTCTTCACTCTTCACTCTTCACTCTTCACTCTTCACTCTTCACTCTTCACTCTTCACTATAAACTTATCTTATGATCACAGTCCCCAATTGAAGGGTAATTTCTCTCTCAATTGCTTTAAGGTGTTGGTGTAATTCAATCAACCTTCTATAGTCTTCTTTAGGCGCTTGTTCCAAGTCACGTTGGTTCTCATCAAACATTTTTTTGATCTTACGCAACTTGTAATAATTCACACTCATCAACACGTCTTGATGGCTAGTGTCTCTATTCAAAATATGCATGCCTTCCATCACATTGTCCCAATTATAACTCAGCTCTTGATGCTGCATGGTTATTTGAATCAATAGGGTTCTTGTAGCATCGTCAACATTATAGAGCAAACTCTTGGCTGTTGGCTCAAGTCCTTGGTGGTAAAGGTCTTTGTAGGTTTCAAATAAAGCTTCCAGGGCAGGATTGTCAAAATGAAACTGCTCTAGTTCCTCAAAAATATAAACAGCCATGGTTTTATTATCATCCCATTGCTTTAAGCCATAATCCAATAATACCCGCAACACATTTCTTTCATGTGCTTCATCCTTATTGAATAAAAGTTGAGAATCATCTAATACGTCTTCTGGTTGTGCACTTTGTTCAAATTCCTGTTGTGCTTGGTCTTCACTTTGTTGTTTTCTTTCTTCTTTGGCTAACTTATCTCTTTTGAGTTTATTAACCAAAGTAGTTAGCCCCATTTCATCAATGCGTAGAAGACCTGCACACTGACGTATATAATCCTGTTGTTTAGTAAAGTCTTCTGCCTTGTTGAGTTTGCTAATGGTCTCTGCTACCTGATTTACAACCTCACTTTTTCTGGACACATCATTGCCAGCCTCTTTGAGCATGACTTCCAATTGAAAAAGAATAAAATCTTTTTTATTGGCAGCAATAAATTCATTAAAGGCAGTTACCCCAACTTTGTTTACATAGCTATCTGGGTCTTCCTTGTCTGGAATCAATACCAACTTCACATTCAACCCTTCTTCCAATGCCATGTCTAAACCCCTCAACGCAGCTTTGATACCCGCACTGTCTCCGTCATAAATGATGGTGAGGTTATTGGTATACTTCTTAATCAACCTGAGTTGTTCAATGGTCAAAGAAGTACCACCACTGGCTACAACGTTTTCAATACCTGCTTGATGTAAACTAACCACATCGGTATAACCTTCTACCAGCAAACATTCATTGGCTTTATCAATGGCAATTCTTGCAAAATACGAACCGTATAAAATTTTGCTCTTGGAATAGATTTCGTTTTCTGGTGTATTAATGTATTTTGGAGCCCTATCGGCTTTGCCAATAACGCGAGCACCAAAACCAATGACTTTACCCGAATTGTTATGAATGGGAAAAATAATTCTACCCCTATAATTATCAACCAAATCCGTTTCATTTCTCAATGAAACCAATCCGGTCTTGGGCAACAATTCTGGATTGAACTGATTTTCTAATAAAGCCTTTGTAAGGGTATCCCTGGTATTGGGATTATATCCAATTTGAAATTTCTGAATAATCTCTTCTCTAAATCCTCTTTCCTGCAAATAGGAGAGGGCAATATTTTTGCCTTCCTCTGTTTGAGTTAATTGGTTAGAAAAAAACTTTTGAGCAAAGTTGTTGATAGCATAAAGACTATCGGCCGTTTGATTGGCCAATTTCTGTTCAGGACTAGCTTCTGTTTCTTCAATTTCTATATTGTATCGCGCAGCAAGCCAACGCAATGCTTCTACATAACTAAATTTCTCATGTTCCATGAGAAAGGTAATGCTATTACCGCTCTTGCCGCAACCAAAACATTTATAGATTTCTTTGGCTGGTGATACCGTAAAAGAAGGACTCTTCTCATTGTGAAAAGGACAAAGTCCTAAATAGTTGGTTCCTCTTTTTTTGAGTTTCACAAATTCACCCACTACTTCCATGACGTCAATCCTATTGGTAATCTGCTGTATGGTATGCGGTGAAATCATGCGTCTGCGAAGATAATTGTTTTCAAATGCCCATTTGTTAGAATCTGCCGAATCAATTTTGCCCAGTTTTGTCTTTTCTATTAAATTTAGCCATGCTTAAGAAAGAACGTCAGGCTTTTATTATTCAGCAAATCAATATTCACAATAAAGTAATGTCTTCTGACCTAAGTGTCCATTTAGACGTTTCAGAAGATACTATTAGAAGAGATTTGCAAGAATTGTCAGAAGAGGGAAAGTTGATTAAAGTACATGGCGGGGCATTGTCTAAATCATTTCACTTTACCCTAGAAACGAATCCCATCTATAGTTTGCCTGAAAAGAAAGTAATTGCTTTTAAAGCCATGGAGTTGATCAAAGATGGCATGATGGTTTTATTAACGGGAGGGACTACTATTTTGGAATTGGTCAAGTCCTTACCTGCGGATTTAAACGCAACATTTGTTACTGTAAGTTTGCCCATTGCCCTAGAATTACTGAATCACCCCACGGCTGAAGTGATCTTTTTAGGTAACCGATTATTAAAGAATGCTCAAATGTCAGTAGGAGCAGAGGTTGTTGAAAGATTGAGTAGGATCAAAGCTGATTTGTGTTTATTGGGGACCAATAGTTTTGACGCCAATTATGGGATTACAGATATGGAGTGGGAAATTATTGAGGTTAAAAAAGCCATGATCAAATCTGCTCAAAAAACAGTTTCATTAGCCATTTCGGAGAAATTGAATACCATTCAACGTTTGCAGGTTTGTGTTCCTGAAGAAATAGATATCCTAATTACTGAACTGAGTCCCAACCATGAAAAACTAGCTCCTTATCTTGCAAAAGGAATTCAAATTTTCTAAAAATTGATTGATTCAATCTAAACTACAGCTATTTTTGCGGCTTTTTGCGGTTTTTCGTACGATTTATGCTGGATTTGTGGATATCTGTCTAAAATCTCATCAAAATTATTTGGGTAGTCTCGCGTACAAATTTTAACATTGCCTTATTATTTTGGATACCCCTTTGTTTTGAAACTAAACTGCGGTTTTTTGCGTATTTCTCGCATTCCCAAGCAATGTTTTGACACATTTGGTTGTCCAGAATAAGAATAGCCCCGGTTATTTGAATTTCAAGACTAAAGAACCAAAAAAACTGTTATGAGAAAAATCGCCTTTCCAATGAGTGCAGTAGCAATGCTGTTACTTTTACTCTTTGGCTCAATTGCATCCTTTGCACAAGAGCCAGAAAAAACATTTAGCGGTTTGGTAACCGATATCACTGACGGTAGCGCTTTGCAAAGTGTTACTGTTAAAGTGAAAGGGACCAGTATCGCAACACAAACCAATTCCTCTGGTTATTATTCCATCAAAGCAAGCGCCGGTAAAACACTGGTTTTTAGTTTTGTTGGATATAATACCTATGAACTAAAACTAGGTAATGAAGCCGTGGTTAATGTTAAGTTAGGTAATGATGACAAGCGTTTGAATGATGTTGTTGTTACAGCCTTAAACATTAAAAGAGATAAACGTTCATTGGGTTATAGTACTGCTGACATTAAAGGAGAAGAGATTGCAGCAGTAAACCGTGAAAACGTATTTACTTCACTTGCAGGTCGTATGCCTGGTGTAACTGTTACTCCCACTTCTGGTGCTGTAGGAGCTTCTACTCAAATTGTATTAAGAGGCTTTAATTCAGTTGGTTTAAGTAACCAACCATTGATTGTAGTAGATGGTGTGCCTTTCAATAATGAAACATTTAACCAAGGTAACTTGGTAAGTGATTTACCAAATAGGAACGTTGATTACACCAATCGTGGTGCAGATATCAATCCAGAAGATATTGAAAATGTAAGTGTACTTAAAGGACCTGAAGCCGCAGCGCTTTATGGGGTATTAGGTGCCAATGGTGCTATCTTGATTACCACTAAAAAAGGTAAAAGTGGTACAGGAAAAATATCTTATGACTACAATACTCGTTTTGATATGATTGACCTAAGTCGTATTCCTAGAACTCAAAAGGTTTATGATCAAGGTAATAACGGCGTCTTTGATATTACTACAAGGAGCACATTCGGTCCTAAGTTTCCAGTAGGTACTCAGTTTTATGATAATGCAGACAATTTTTTCCAAACAGGAAGAATGGATAGACATAACCTTTCTATTGAAGGCGGGGCAGATAAAACGGCTTACCGTTTTAGTGCACAGTACACCAATCAAGTAGGAACAGTACCAAATACAAGTTTTAAGCGATTGAATATGCGTTTAAATTCTAGTACTAGAATCTTAAATAAAATTGATGTAAGTTCTTCATTTGCCTATTTTAACAGTGTAGTGGATAAGCCTATTCGTGGACAGGATGGTCTAATGACTTCTTTATTGCAATGGCCTGTAGATGATGATATGCGTGTTTATTTAAATGCAGATGGTACTAAAAGAACGGTAAATCCTAACCAGTTGGTAAATGACGTAGACAATCCTTTCTTCGACGTTAATTACAATAGAAACAACGATAGAAGTAACCGATTCACAGGTACGGTAAACTTGACAATGGATGCTACTAGTTGGTTGCAACTTAGCGGTAGAGCAGGTGTGGATTACAGTGCAGATTTTGGTAATAATTTTATTCATCCTCGTTCATCTCAATCAGTTTCATCTGGTGCAGGTTTTAATAGAGGTAGAATTGAAAACTACACCAATAACTTGCTATTATTGAACTATATGTTTATGGCTTCTGTTAAAAAACAATACGGAGCTTTCAAAACAACATTAAGGGTTGGTACATCTTTGGATGATTCAAGAAGGGTTACCTCTTCTCAACGTGGTGATAGTTTATTTATTCCTGAGTTTAATAGTATGGATAATACCAATCCAACTTTTCAACGTTTGCGTCAAAGAAATCAGTTGAGAAGAATTTTAGGTGTGTTCGGAGAGTTTTCAGTTAATTACTCAGATTTGGTATATCTAACAGTAGCTGGTAGAAATGACTGGGCTTCTCCATTGCCTGAGCAAAATAGGTCATTCTTCTACCCAACAGCTAGTTTGTCATTTGTTGTTAGTGATTTGAAAGGAGTAAAAGATGCAACAAGAAGTTGGCTAGACATTTTCCGTTTACGTACTTCATTAGCTCGTACCAACAGATTCCCAACACCATACCAAAATCAGGCTGCTTTCTTAGCCCAAACAACTTCTGGTGGTGGATTCGCGTATGACTTTTTTGCACCTAATCCTAATTTGAAACCAGAAAAACAAAGCACTTATGAATTAGGATTTGAAGCCAAATTCCTTAAAAATAGACTTGGAGTTGATTTTGCCTATTATAATACAACAATCACTGACCAAATTGGACAATTATTAAGGTTGAGTTATGGTTCTGGATTTGTGTTAAATACGCAAAACTTTACAGATACTAGGAACTGGGGAACTGAAATTCAAGTTACAGGATCACCTATCAAGAATAAAAATATGACTTGGAATGTTACACTGAATTATAACATGACAAGAAATAAGGTATTAAGAATGCCTGCTAACTTGCCTGAGTTTTATGTATCAGATAACTTTATTACCAATTCAAGAGGTAGTATGTTTAATGGAGGAACAACCACTTCCATTGGTGGTCAAACTTATGCAAGAAACGTAAATGGCGATATCATTATTAATCCATCAACTGGATATCCTGTTTTAAATTCTATTTATACACCAACTGGTGAAAGAAATCCTGATTTTACCCTTGGTATCAATAATCAGATTTCTTATAAAAGCTGGAGCTTTAGTATGTTATGGGACTACAGAAGCGGGGGCGATATCTTCAATGTAAACGCGCTTTATATGGCACGTAGAGGATATAGTGAAAGAACGCTTGATAGAGAAACGCCAAGAATCATTCCTGGAGTTTTGAATGATGCTAATGTGAATTCAGCTAATCCAACTAAAAACACTATTTCTGTAACGCCAATGTTTAGAAGTGATTATTGGAGCAGCATTGTTGAAGATGAATTTATAGAAAAAGATATTAAATGGTTTAGATTGCGTGACGTAACACTTTCTTATAGTGTACCTAAAAAGACTTTGGCAAAAACCAAATTCATTCAAGCGTTGAGTTTTAACGTTACTGCTACTGATCTTATTTTGTTTACTAACTACTCTGGAGTTGATCCGCTAACCAATGCCAATACACCTTCAACGCCTGGTGTGGGTGGATTTGGATTTGACTATGGAACTGTTCCATTGCCAAGAACCGTATTATTTGGTATTAGAGCTAGCTTTTAACATTTAAAACTGAGTTATTATGAAAAATAGAAATCAAATTAAAACAATAATTTTCTCGGTTTGCATCTTGTTTTCAATGGCAAGTTGTAAAAAATACCTTGAAGATGCTTATCTGGACCCTAATAGGCCAGTAACTCCCAATGTTCAAACTGTTTTGGGACCCATTGCCAATAACTGGTCTAGAGGCGTATTCTTCGACTCTAGATTTATTGGTCCTTATATCCAAAACTTTGTAAGTTCTGGCGTAAACAACGTATGGGACAGACAAGGCTGGGACCAAAATATCACAAACGGTACGGCCGGTGGTGAAATTTGGCGCCAACACTATTGGGCAGTGGGCTCATCATTAAAATACATGATTGAAGCTGGAAAGGAAAGCCAAAACTGGGATTATGTAGGAGTTGCATATGCCATGTTCGCATATAGTTGGCAAAATGCTGGTGATTCTTATGGCGACTTAATTGTAAGTCAAGCATTTGATAATACAAGATTGACCTTTGATTTTGAGTCACAATCTATGGCATATGATCTAGTTGGAAAATATTCTGATAGTGCCATTAAGTATCTACAGATGACTGGACAAAAAGTAACTGCTACTAGTTTAATGCCAGGAGATGCTTGGATTTATAATGGATCTCAATCAAAATGGCTCAAATTTGCCTACGGCGTTAAGGCTAGACATTTTCATAGGTTTTCTAGAAAATCTACTGGTTATTCTGCGGATAGTGTAATTAAATACTGTGATTTGTCTTTGGCAAGTGCAAGTGATGACGCATCAATCAAATTTGCCGGTGGTATTTCAGACCAAAGTAATTTCTATGGTCAGTTAAGGGCCAATATGGGTGCATTTAGACAATCAAATTTTATAGTTGGATTGATGAATGGAGATGCAGGTACTCCTTTTGCTGGTGTTGCTGATCCAAGACGTGGTACACTTCTTTGGTCTAGTCAAGACGGCGTTTACAGAGGTGTTAATCCTGTATCAGGAGAGAATGCTGCTTTACCGGTTGCTCAACGTGTTCCTAATCCTTTTGGGCAATTAGCCAGCGTAACTCCTGGCCAAGACACTGGTAAGTTTATTTATAGGAATACAGCAGCTTTGCCAATTCTTACTTATGCAGAAATTCAGTTTCTAAAAGCAGAAGCTGCTTTTTTGAAAGGGGATAAACCATTGGCTTGGGATGCTTATAGAAAAGGTATAAATGGGCATTTTGATATGATTGATTTGTATTTTCCTGCTTCTACAGCCTATTCAATTTCACAAAGACATACTGCTGCTACAAGAGCAGCCTATTTGGCAAATCCAGCAGTAGTTCCAACGGATCCTAATAACTTAACACTTGCAATGATCATGAATCAAAAATACATTGCGCTGTATTACCATGGATTTGTTGAAACCTGGGTAGATTTGAGGAGGTATAACTATGGCGGAGCTGCTTACCCAAGCTTTGTTCCACCAACAGGTCCAAACCTTTTCCCTGACAATAATTCCAAGCTTGTTAATAGGATGAGACCAAGGATGCAAGTAGAATTCCAATGGAATGCTGCACAATTAGCTGCAATTGGTGGACTAGAGATTGATTACCATACCAAACCAGTTTGGTTCCAAATTCCTTAAAAAATTGAATATGAAAAAAGTAATATATTACTGTTTGTTTCTTATGCCAATTTCGCTGATGATCATTTCATGCGAAAAAGATAAATTAGCTCAAAACAGACGAGACATTTATATAAATCCATCCACTTCAACGCAAGTGAGATTTATACATGCTTTGTCGTCTAATGCTATTAATACGGCTACTACTGTTACTCCTACAACAGCGCCTCCTGCACTTAATTTCTTTGTAGATGGCGTTAGGTTAAATCCTATCAGTTCTGCATCTCAAACATTTACTTCCTCTTATGGAGGTGCATTCCCAGGAACAGCTATTGCAGCTGCATCTGCAAATGGGAATAATGTATTTGATTATGCAGTAGTACCTGGAGGAACTGTGAGAGTTGCAGGTGCTATGTTTCGTCTAACAGGGGGCACATCTGCGGATACAGTGGTTGCTACTACATTAGCTTTAGAAAATGGTAAAAAGTACACCGTAGTTGCGGCAGATACTATTCCTAACCAGCGGTTTTATGCTTTTGAAGACAATTTGCCTACAACAGATACTGGTAATTATGGTATTCGATTTATCAATCTTACGCCAACAGTGCCTGCAACATTGACCGGGGTTGATATTTATTCAAGAAGAAGGGCAGCAAATTTAGTAACCAATGTGGCTTACAAAACTGCATCTAATTATGTATTGTCTCCTGTATTGGTAAATGGGGTAACAACGGATACCCTTGAAATTAGGACTACAGGAACCACTACAACTTTAGCTCAATTCAACGGATTTTTACCTGTTAGAACAAGGGTTTATACATTTGTAATAAGAGGTGTATCTACATTAGCTTCTCCTAGGAATTTGCAAATGGCGGGTTACCTAAATAAGTAATTTCCTTCTATCAAATAGTTATAAAAATACCTCCAAATGGAGGTATTTTTATTTGTAATAATTCAATATGAAAAAAGTACTAATCTTGATGCTACTTAATTTCCTTTGCAAATTAAGTATAGCGCAATTTTCAGACGATAAGCTAAAATTGTTTGCAGTAAATATTGATAGTTTTTATAAACTTAATCCTTTAGAAAAAGCGTACACACAAATTAACAAGGATTGGTATTTGCCAGGGGAAACAATCTTTTTTAAAACCTATGTTTCGGTTGATTATCAATTATCAGAATTAAGTAAGGTAGTTTATGTTGATTTGCTAGATTCAAGAGATAGTGTTATTGCAAAAACAATGTGGAAGCTTGATAAAAATGTTTGCAAGGGTGATATATTAATTCCTTCAAATCTTCAATCAGGTAATATTAAGCTTAGAACTTATACTATGTGGATGTTGAATACACCAGAAGTAATTGATCAGAAAATGATCAACTTAGTTTTACCAGATGCACCCTTAAAGTCTACTGATAATTCAGCAAACAACAATGATGAATATCGTGTCTTTCTCTTTCCAGAAGGAGGAGATTTGATTAATGGTTTAAAAGCTAGATTGGCTTTTAAGATTACAGACAAATATGGATTACCTGTACAGAAAGCCAATGTTGAATTGCAGGATGGAACAAGTAAAATAATTGCTTCTGCAACTCCTTTTTTTGATGGAATGGGTAGTTTTGAATTTGTGCCAGATATTCAACAAAGTTACAAATTATCAGTTAAGATAGATGCCGTTAAATATGTTCCAAAGTTTCCTGCTATTCTTGAAAATGGAATAAGTTTTCAAGTAAGCAATATGAATGAAAACAGGGTGTTTTATACCATCAATAGAAAAGAATCTATTGGTAATGTAGTGCCAGAAGTTTGGGTGGTTGCTCATATGAATGGTCAAATATTCTATGCAGAAAAAATCAAATTGGAAGAATTAGTTACAGGCGGCGCCATATCTAAAAAGAACTTGCCTCATGGCGTAATGAATATTACAGTTTTCAATAATAATCAAATGCCTATGTTAGAAAGACTGGTGTTTATTAAGAAAGTAACTGAAATAACGCCAAATGTTCAGATTTTGAGTAGGAGCAATCAATCAAAAGGAAAAAATAGTATTCGTGTTGAAACCGAAGATGATAAAATGCAATTGTCTATTTCTGTTTCAACTTCTGAGGGGCCTGAAAGCCGTTTTAATAACAATACTATTTCTAGTTATTTTCTACTTAATAGTGAAGTGAAAGGGTATGTTCATCATCCATCTTATTATTTTGAAAATAGCGATAGTTCGCATAAAGCGGCTTTGGATTTATTAATGCAAACACAGGGATGGCGAAGATTTGAGTCTTCCGCAGTACTGTCTAACAACCAACCAACCCTAAATTATTTTATAGAAACAGGTATATCTATTCGCGGGCTGGTGCAAGAAAATAAAAATAAAAATGGGTTGCAAACTGAGGCCCAAATAGATCTAATTGTCAAAGCAGAGGATTCAACTACCATAGTAATACAAACACCTATTTTAAAAGGGGGCAGCTTTATAGCAAATAATCTTGACTTTAGAAAAAGTGGTACATTATACATGCAAGGAAAGAAACTAAACGTCATAAAGAATCAGTTGCAGTTTGATTTATTGCCCAATTATATTGACACTTTACAATTTAATAGGTTTAAAAAGGTATCGCTTTTAAATTTCAGTGATAAGTTAAATAACCAGCTTTATAAAAGCTATTCTTTGCCCATTCCATATAATACTTCAAATCTTACATTGGGTAATGTAACCGTTAACAGTAAAGTAAAAACCAAAGAACAGAGGCTTACAGACGAATATGTTTCAGATTGGTATAAGAGTAGTGATTTTAGCTTTGCAATCGATAGCCTTACTGGCTTTTCTTCAATATGGCAGTATTTGCAAGGACAAGTACCTGGATTGAATATCAGTGGGGATATGTTTAATCCAACAGTAAACTTTTCAAGGTATTCCGGAGGCATTACAGATCCTAGTTTATTATCTGAAACCTTTTACGAAAGCCTAAATACAATTAATGGAGAAATTAAAAGTTCTATTGCTTTTTTCTTAAATGAAATGCCAGTTTCAATTGATAATATCAATAGTATTAATCCAAAAGATATTGCATTGGTAAAAGTAAATAGAGGTGTAAATGCAGTATCTAATTCAAATGCAGGAAGTATGTTTATTTATACTAGAAAAGGTAGTGTAGATAATAGTAAGGGGTTTGCTAAACAAAATATTCGTGGGTATAATTATGCTAAAGAATATTTCAACCCTAAGTATGAAACAGATCAATCAAAATTAGTAGTAGATAAAAGAAGTAGTATTTACTGGAATCCTGAGCTGAAATTTAAAAACAAAGCTGCCGTCCTAGATTTTTACAATAATGATGCTGTTGGAAAATATACAATTGTAATTGAAGGATTAGATGCTAAAGGTATTCCTGTATATTTTAAAAAAATCATTGATTAATAATGAATAAGCAAATTAAAATGCTAACCATTATTGCAAGTGCCATTTTATAATTGTCCCAAATTGTCCAAATTTGTGCATGTTTCAAATAGGTTTGAATGCTGGCTTTATTAGAAGGATTATTTCTAGCAATTAACTGCCAGGATTGTGCCAATTCCTTTTTTTTGTTCAAAGGCAATACCATGCTACAATCCATCAAGTATTGGAGAATTTCTTGATCTAGTAAAGCATTCCCTTTATTATTGAGTAATCGAATATTATGACTGCTGAGTAATTGAGTCATTTGAAAATACAGGAGGTCTTGGTCTAGTCTAAAAGGATCCTGTTTTTTAAGTTTAGCCCAAAGTTCCTTAGTCAATTGTAAAACTTCATCCGCTTCAGAAGCAAGTGGGATTTGTTTGTCTTGAAATTTTTGAAAATGAAATTCCCTGTCATAATCCCTTCTGCTAGAAGGGTTAACCAACACTTGATATGCTTCCTTGATTTCATTGAATTTGGGAATAGCAATCAAAGGGTCCGGATGTTTGTCAGGATGAAACACCAGAGCCAATTGCCTATAAGCTTTTTTGATTTCAGACAAACTTGCGTTAACTGGAATGTCTAATACTTGATAATGGTTTTTGCCTGCTTTCATGCTTCTTAGGCATTCTTTTCAAATTCCATATCGTCACCATCTAATAGTTCCCTTTCAATTTCTTCCATTTGAACAATATCCCAGGCTTCACTTTCAGTAGGGGTAATATTCAAAAAGTCCATGAGTTCTAATGATTCAAATTGCGCTTCTACATTTTTACTCACAGAACAAATGACAAAACTGCTACTGTTTTCATAAAACTGATGTTGCAATTCAGCCAGTCTGGTTGCAGCATCTACATCTATATTTTCAACTTGGTTCATTTGCAGAACCACATTTTTGACGGGCTGTTCTAACTGTTTTAGGCAGAGTTCTTCTAAAACTGCTGCTATATTGACAGTTAAATCTGGCAATAAGGGTGTTAAAACGCTGAATTTCTCCTTGGTATCAATTTTGACTTCCATAAGCATGTGAGATTAACATTCTGTGCATAAATGCCAGACAACTTCACTCAAAAATATTCGTTATAATTGTATAAATCCAATTTTGATTATGGATAATAATTTTTCACCACAAGTAAAAGAAATCATTTCCTTCAGTAGGGAAGAAGCATTGAGGTTGGGGAATGACTTCATTGGAACGGAGCACCTCCTTTTAGGGTTGATTCGTGACGGAGACAATACCGCCATTAAAGTGCTCAAGCAACTGAATGTTGATTTGTATGAATTGCGCAAAGAGGTAGAACTGGCTGTCAAAGACAAAACAGGAAAAAACATTGCCAATATTAATAGCCTTCCTTTAACCAAGCAGGCAGAGAAGGTAATTAGAGTAACCGTATTGGAAGCCAAAGCCCTCAAAAGCCCCTTGGTAGAAACCGAGCATTTGATGCTGAGCATTCTCAAAAACAAGGAGAATATTGCCACTCAAATCTTGAACCAGTTTGACATTGACTATGACCTTTTCCGTAATGAACTAGGTATGGTAGGTTCTACAAATCCTAATCCAAGTCCAAGGGCAGATTTTTCTGAAGAAAATGAAGACGAGTTTGATGAGGAAAAACGTTCAGGTGGATATTCCGGGCAAAGAGGTGGTGCTAAACAACCCGCAGGAGCTAAGAGCAAGACACCAGTTTTGGACAATTTTGGTAGAGACATTACCAAATTGGCAGAAAGCGGAAATCTAGATCCAATTGTTGGAAGAGAGGCCGAAATTGAGCGTGTAAGCCAAATCTTAAGTCGTAGAAAAAAGAACAATCCTATTCTAATAGGTGAACCAGGGGTGGGTAAGACGGCCATTGTAGAAGGTCTGGCCTTGCGGATTGTACAAAGAAAAGTAAGCCGTGTTTTATTTGACAAACGCGTGATTAGCCTAGACTTAGCTGCATTGGTTGCCGGTACCAAATACCGTGGCCAATTTGAAGAAAGAATGAAAGCTATCATGAACGAGTTGGAAAAGAACCGTGACGTGATTTTGTTTATAGATGAAATTCATACCATTGTAGGTGCCGGTGGCGCTAGTGGTTCATTGGATGCATCCAATATTTTTAAACCAGCTCTTGCTAGGGGAGAACTCCAATGCATAGGTGCTTCTACTTTAGATGAGTACCGCATGCACATTGAAAAAGACGGTGCCCTAGATAGAAGGTTTCAGAAAGTGTTGATTGAACCACCAAGTGTGGAAGAGACCATCATGATCCTCAACAATATCAAGTCTAAATACGAAGACTTCCACAATGTTACTTACAATGAGGAAGCCATTGAAGCTTGTGTAAAATTGAGTGATCGCTACATGACGGATAGACTATTGCCAGATAAAGCCATTGACGTTTTGGATGAAGTTGGTGCTCGTGTACACTTGAAGAATATCAATGTTCCAGAAGAAATTGTGGAACTAGAGAAAAAGATAGAAGAGGTAAAAAATGAGAAGAATAAGGTAGTAAAAAGCCAGCGTTTTGAAGAAGCGGCTGCTTTGCGCGATACTGAAAAAAGGCTGGGCGAAGAATTGGAAAAAGCCAAAGGTCAGTGGGAAGAAGAAAGCAAACACAAACGCTATCCCATTGTAGAAGAACATATTGCAGAAGTGGTGAGTATGATGACGGGGATTCCTGTGAAACGCATGGTTCAAGCAGAAACGGAGAAACTCCGCAGAATGAGTGATGACATGCGGAACATGGTGATTGGTCAGGACGATGCTATTTTGAAAGTAACCAAAGCCATTCAACGTAACAGAGTTGGTTTAAAAGACCCTAAGAAGCCCATAGGAACCTTTATTTTCCTAGGCCCTACTGGTGTGGGTAAAACAGAGCTGGCGCGATCTTTAGCACGTTATATGTTTGATTCTGAGGATTCATTGATTAGGATAGACATGAGTGAATACATGGAAAAATTCACTGTGAGCAGATTAATTGGTGCACCTCCCGGATACGTTGGATATGAAGAAGGTGGACAGTTAACTGAGAAAGTAAGAAGAAAGCCCTATTGTGTTATCCTATTGGATGAAATTGAAAAAGCCCATCCAGACATCTACAATATCTTGTTACAAGTGTTGGACGATGGTCAGTTGACCGATGGTTTGGGAAGGAAAATTGATTTCAAAAACACGTTGATCATCATGACTTCAAATATTGGTGTACGCCAATTAAAAGAGTTTGGAGATGGGGTTGGATTTGCAACGGCCACTAGGGTTCAGAACGCAGAAGAGAATAACAAAGCCGTGATTGAAAAAGCTTTGAAACGTACATTCTCGCCTGAGTTCCTCAACCGTATTGACGATGTGGTCATTTTCAATTCATTGAGCAAAGACAATATCTTCAACATCATTGATATCTTGATGAAAGGAGTAACCAAGCGTTTGCAAAACCTAGGTTTTAGCATGGAACTTACTTTGGCAGCCAAAGAGTTTATTGCAGACAAGGGTTATGATGTACAGTTTGGTGCAAGACCTTTACACAGGGCTTTGCAGAAATACTTGGAAGATCCATTAGCAGAAGAAATCCTGAATCTGAATATCAAACAAGGAGATGTGCTGATTGCTGACTTGGATAAAGAAAATGGAAAAATCAAATTTGAATTCCAGCCAAGAACGGAAACGGAAGCAGAAGTGAAAAGTGAAGAATAAGGAAAGTGAAGAGTGAAGAGTGAAGAATAGGAAGAAGTGAAGAGATAAAAGTGAAGAGTGAAGAATGCAGGAAGAAATAAGTAAAAAATGCTTTGCATTTTTTGCGAGAATAAAAAAAAGAAAACCTAGGCTTGCCTAGGTTTTCTTTTTTAGAATAAGATTGTATTTAACTAAAACCTAAGCGCAGCTTAGGTAATCTCGTTTAAGGAGTTTAACGTCCATTCTTCACTCTTATCTCTTCACTCTTCACTAAATCACCCTATTGAATGTCCCATGCTAGTGCAGACGCACCAAGTATAGCCGCATCCGACTCTTTTAAATGGCTGACAAGGATTTTCACTTTGTTTTGGAATACTTGAATCAAATTAGCTTCCATATGTTCCCTGGTTGGCTTTAAGATTAGATCCCCTGCCTTGGTTAAACCGCCAAACAATACAATGGCAGAGGGGCTAGAGAACATAACAAAATTTGCCAACGCCAATCCTAAAATTTTACCTGTATAGTCAAAAATGTCTTTAGCCAATTGGTCACCGGCCATAGCAGCATCATATACTTTTTTAGAATCCAACGTCTCTTTTGGAATATCGCGTAACAAGCTTGGGGTATCAGAATTTTCTAATAATTCTATGGCTGTGTTACGAACACCCGTGGCGGAAGCATAACTTTCTAAAGAACCTTTTTTGCCAGTGCCTTCATGATAACGACCATCAGGAATTACAATTACGTGTCCTAACTCTCCTGCAAAACCATCGTGACCATAAATCAAGTTGCCATTGGCTACAATACCACTTCCAACACCAGTGCCCAAGGTAATCATGATAAAATCATTCATATCCTTGGCTGCACCGTATTTCATTTCTCCCAGTGCAGCGGCATTGGCGTCATTGGTAATGATGACCGGAAGTTTAAATTCGTCTTGAATTAATTTGGCCAATGGAATAATGCCCTTCCAAGGTAGGTTAGGAGCATACTCAATGGTACCTGTATAAAAATTGCCATTAGGAGCGCCAACACCAATTCCACGAATCCTTCCAGTGCCCCCAACATTATCAATTAGTGGCTGTACTTTCTTATGTAATTCTGCAATAAATGCTTCAATGGTGTCAAATCCTCTGGTAGACATTTCGCTAGAAAACAACACATTGCCTTCTCTGTCAACAATTCCAAATTTGGTACCTGTTCCTCCAATGTCTATGCCGATGGCCAATTGCTCCATACCGGCGTTATTAGATGCCATGTGTCTTGGTTTAAAAGTGAAATTAATGTCCTGTGCTGGTTGCTTTTACATCATAGTCAATCCCCTGAGATTTCAAGATAGATTTAACCCTAATGGCATAAAATGCAAGGTAAGCAAAACAAAGAGCCCCCACAATATAGCTATACTGAATTCCTAGCATTTTGTCGTCTGCAACCCAGCCTTGTAAAGCTGCAATCACACCACCACCCATAATCATCATAATCAACAAACTAGAACCTTGGTTGGTATTTTTACCCAAACCAGCCACTGCCAAAGTGAAGATGCAGGGCCAAAGGGTACTACAAAATAAACCTACACTAATAAAGGCAAATACACTCACCATTCCAGAAGTAAGCATACCAATGATTAAGGCAACAATACCCATGCTAGAGAAGATCAACAACATTCTGGCAGGGCTACCCTTACTCAAGATATCACCAACAATCATGGCTATAATTACTAAACCGTAGATATAGAATTGTGTCATATCGTGCTGTGCAATGGTATTGACAATTAAGAATACCGCAAAGGCCAAATAAGGCATTACAAAGTTTAATATTTTGGCTTTGGCAGCACTAACACCAAAAGCACCTACAGAAGCAGTCCAACGACCAATCATCAAACTAGCCCAGTACAACGAAATATAAGGTGCTATTTGTTCGGTTTGAATACCCACGTGTTGGCGCATATATTCAGGAAGGTTACTAGCCGTAGATACTTCTACACCCACATAAACAAAGATTCCAATCATTCCCATCACCAATTGTGGATATTGGATAGCCGATTTTTTATGCAATACTTTAGATCCAGATTCGGCTTCTTCAGCAGCAACTGTTTCTAAATCAATCTTATTGGGTATGGAAGAGAATTTAAAGAATAAGGCCACTAATAAGAATGCAGCACCCAAGATCAAATAAGGAGTTTTCACGCTTTCTATACTAGCATCGGTATTACCGCTACTAACGCTTCCAAATATGGCAAAACTTACCAATAGAGGCCCAATAGTAGTTCCAAAATTATTGATTCCTCCAGCCATGTTCAGTCTTTGTGAACCTGTTTTGGGGTCACCAATGACCACTGCCAAAGGATTGGCTGCAATTTGTTGTAAACTAAAGCCCAGAGCTACTATGAACAAAGCAGTAATCATTAAGTTAAAAGATCCACCGCCATTAGCTGCTGGATAGAACAACAAAGTTCCTACTGCTGAAATACCCAATCCAAGGGCAATCCCATTTTTGTAACCAATTTTGTTGAGCAAATCTCCGCCAATAGCAGAAGATACGCCAACATAAATCAAAGATCCCACCGTATAAGCCACATAAAAGGCAACGGCCACCAACTGGCTTTGCAACTGTGTTAAGGTGAATGCTTTTTTGAAAACGGGGATCAAAATATCGTTGCTGGCAGCAACAAATCCCCAGAAAAAGAAGACGGTAATGAGGGTGCCAAATTGGGACCAGTTAGTTTTTTGATTCATGGCAAGCGAGTGATTGATTATGAAACGAATAGGCTGTAAAATAAATATAATTTACTAAGCAGAAAACTTTAAATGTTTTTTGCCCTTATGGCAATTCATTCCTAAATTGAATGCAATTAAAGTTTTAATTAAGCTAGATGGAGATTGTTCATATAAGTGCCGAATGCTATCCAGTGGCCAAAGCTGGTGGCTTGGGAGATGTTGTAGGTGCCTTACCCAAATACCAATGTAAGGCTGGGCATATTGCCAAAGTAGTTATGCCCATGTATAGAACTAAATTCTTGTACAATAATGAATGGGTAGTAGATTTTAAAGGTTCTGCCCAGTTGGGCGATTGGTTGTTTGAGTACACCATTATTAGAGAAAAAACCAATTCCCTAGGCTATGACCTTTACCTTGTAGACATCAATGGATTATTGGACCGTGAAAAAATCTATGGCTACGATGATGATACTGAGCGATTCACTGCCTTCCAAATTGCCGTAGTGAGTTGGATGGCTAGTTGGGAGCATCGGCCAGATATAGTGCATTGCCATGATCACCAATCAGGACTAGTGCCCTTTATGATGAAGCACTGCTTTAATTACAGACATTTAAGTAGGGTATCAACCGTATTTACCATCCACAATGGACAATATCAGGGTTGGATGGATTGGAGTCAAAGTAAATTAATTCCAGCTTGGGATGATTGGAAAACGGGTTTATTAGAATGGGCAGGACGCATTAACCCAATGGCTGCTGCCATTAAATGTGCCAACAAAGTAACCACGGTTTCGCAGAGTTATATGGAAGAGCTTTTTTATGATGCCAATGGTTTAGAAGCTTTATTTGACTATGAACGCGGTAAATGTGTGGGTATTCTCAATGGAATAGACAATGAAATCTGGAATCCTACTACTGATACTTATTTAGAAAATCATTTTTCGGTTAAAACAGTCACTAAGGGCAAAAAAGCCAATAAGGCATTGCTTTGTGATAAATATGGATTGGACAATGAGAAGCCTTTATTTGTCTTTATTGGAAGATTGGTTGGAGAGAAAGCAGCAGAAATTTTACCTGGGTCCATTGCTAGGGCAATTCATGAATCAGGGGGAGCAGCCAGCTTTTTAATCTTGGGAAGTGGTCAAACCGATATTGAATGGGCATTACAACAAATGACGGGTCAATACCCAGGATTGTATAACGCTTATATTGGATACAATGAAGCACTGAGCCATTTAATCTATGCTGGAGCAGACTTTCTGTTGATGCCAAGTAAGGTAGAACCCTGTGGACTAAACCAAATGTATGCTATGCGTTATGGTACGGTGCCAGTGGTAAGAAGTACGGGAGGATTAAAAGACACAGTAGTTGATATGGGAGACACAGATGGTTATGGGATTCGCTTTAACCATGCTACGGAATCAGACTTGGTCTATTCTATCAGTAGGGGTGTTTCTGTTTATCAAGACAGCGCACATATGGAAAAAATGCGCAAATTCATGATGCAGGTAGATAATAGTTGGGAAGCCACTGTACAAAAGTACATTAGTGTTTACCAGGATATTTTATAAGTAGTTTTGTACCAGTTAAAACAATAGAACCAATGAATAATTATTCAACATCAGTAGTAGCCGTAATCCTGGGAGGAGGTGCCGGAAGTAGGTTGTCTCCATTGACCAATACTAGGTCAAAACCCGCCGTACCTATTGCCGGCAAATACCGTTTGGTGGACATTCCCATCAGTAACTGTATCAATAGTAATATCAATAGAATGTTTGTATTGACCCAGTTCAATTCAGCATCCTTGAACAAGCATATCAAGAACACCTATCACTTTAGTGCATTTAGTTCTGGATTTGTAGACATTTTGGCGGCAGAACAAACTCCTGACAATCCAGGATGGTTTCAGGGCACAGCCGATGCGGTAAAGCAATCACTGAGACATATTGGGAATTTTGACTACGAGTATATTTTGATCCTGAGTGGAGACCAGCTCTATCAAATGGACTTTAGTGAAATGATTGCCAACCACAAAGCCCAAGGAGCCGATATCACTATTGCTACCATTCCCGTTGGAGATAGAGAGGCCCCAGAGTTTGGCATTTTGAAAACCAACGATGAACAATTTATTACTTCCTTTATAGAAAAGCCAGCCAAAGAATTATTGCCCGATTGGACCAGTGATACAGGTGCAGAAATGCAGAAGCAGGGTAGGAATTACCTAGCTTCCATGGGGATCTATATTTTCAATAAGCGCATCTTGGATCATCTCTTATATGAGAAGAATCCAAAGGCAACAGACTTTGGAAAAGAGATTATCCCTGAGTCCATAGATAACCACAAAGTAATCAGTTATCAGTACGATGGTTATTGGACCGATATTGGAAATATCTACTCTTTCTTTGAAGCAAATTTGGCTTTAACGGATGATGTACCCGCATTCAACCTCTTTGACAATACCAAAACGGTGTATAGCCGTGCAAGAATGTTGCCTCCAGCAAAAATCAGTGGGACTACATTAGAAAAAACCATTATCGCCGAAGGCTCCATTATCAATGCAAGCAGAATAGAACAATCTGTAGTAGGTATCCGTTCCAGAATTGGAAAGGGCACTACTATTGTGAGTTCTTATATTATGGGTAATGATTATTATGAAACCTTATCTGAAATGGATAGTGACCAAGCCAAGGGATTACCCAAGATTGGCATTGGTGAAAGATGCTATATCAAAGACGCCATAATTGACAAAAACTGCCGCATAGGCAACGATGTTAGAATTGTTGGTGGCAAACACTTAGCCAATTCGGATCATCCTTTATACGCTGTCAAAGACGGAATTGTAGTGGTGAAAAAGACCGCCATATTACCTGACGGATTTGTGATATAAATCATGAAAAAACGTCCTCAAGGGGATGTTTTTTTGTGTAATTTTAGCTTCATGTATTTCTTACACATTAAACGATTGCTATGGCCCATTCCAACCCTTCTGTGAACAGCACAGGACTGATGCCTAAACCTAGATTGACCATTTCCCAAATTGTTTTCATGAGCTTTGGCTTTTTGGGAATTCAATTTGGATTTGCCCTTCAAAACGGTAATACCAGCCGAATCCTGCGTTCCTTTGGAGCAGACGTTGAACAACTTCCCATGTTCTGGATTGTGGCCCCCTTGGTGGGTATGATTGTCCAGCCATTAATTGGACATTACAGTGATAATACCTGGACCAGAATTGGAAGAAGAAAACCCTATTTTTTAACTGGAGCCATACTCTCTTCGGCAGCACTCATTTTCTTACCCAATGCCGGATCACTATCTACTATTGTACCTGCCCTTTGGATGGGTGCAGGTATGGTCATGATCATGGATGCTAGTTTTAACGTGGCCATGGAACCCTTTAGGGCCTTGGTAGCGGATAATTTACCTGACTCTCAAAGAACATCGGGCTTTGCCGTACAAACCTTTCTGATTGGAATTGGTGCCGTAGTAGGTTCTGAACTGCCATCCTTTTTAGCCAATCATGGATTTTCTCAAGAAGCTGGAGCATCTGGCGTGGCCGATAATATTCGATACAGTTTTTACATAGGTGCAGCTGTTTTTATGGCAGCTATTTTGGTAACTGTATTTTTCTCAAAAGAATATAGTCCAAAAGAATACGAGCAGTTTCATGGAAAGAAAGAGGCGGATGCTCCAAAAGCAGCGGTGTCAGACATTTTCAAGGATTTTGCCAAGATGCCAAAAACCATGAAACAACTGGGATTGGTTCAGTTTTTTTCTTGGTTTGCGCTATTTAGCATGTGGGTTTTTACAACCGATGCAGTAGCTACCCATGTGTATGGATTAACTGGTGACTATGCCAAATCTGTAGCTTATAATGATGCAGGAAATAAAGTAAGTTCCGCTTTTGGAACCTATAATTTGGTAGCAGCAGTCTATGCATTAATGTTACCCCTAGTGGCAAAGTTTTTGGGAAGAAAAGGCACCCATGCATTTTCTTTGTTTGCAGGTGGAATTGGACTAATTTCTATTTTCTTTATCAAGGATCCAGAAATGCTCAAGTTCTCCATGATTGGTATTGGTCTTGCTTGGGCCAGTATTTTGGCCATGCCTTACGTGATTTTGTCGGGAGCTATTCCTGCAGGAAAATTGGGCATCTATATGGGCATCTTCAATTTCTTTATTACGCTTCCCCAAATCATCAATGGAATTGGTGGAGGATGGATTGTCAAACATATCTACGGAGGCCAACCCATTTATGCCATTGTACTAGCAGGATTCTTTATGATCTGTGCAGCAGTCAGTGTATTGTTTGTATATGATGCTGGTGCCATCAAAATCAAAGAAGGAAAAGATTAAACAATGTTGATTCAAATTGATGTTATGAAAAAGACTGCTCTAATAGCCTTTATGGCATGTATGTTAACCTTTGTTGCAGAAGCGCAATACGCCAAATGTTATCCAAGCAATTGGTGGGTAGGAATGAAGTGGAACAAAGTACAGATCTTGGTGCAAGGTGAGTATGATGGATTTAACAAAGAGCAGGTTCGCATTCAATATCCTGGTGTGAAATTGCTAAAAACAACGCCATTAGAAAATGGTAAATATTTGGCAATTGACCTTGAAGTTAGTGCTACAGCAAAAGCTGGTGAACTGACCATTGAGTTTCTTAGCGGCGGCAAAGCGCATGCCGTAAAATGGCCTTTGTACAACAAAAAAGCTGGCAGGGGAACTGTATTTGCACAAGGTGTTAATTCATCAGATTTGGTGTATCTACTTATGCCAGATAGGTTTAGCAATGCAGATAAATCAAACGATAAAATACAGGGTCTTAAAGACCAGAGTTTAGATAGGTCAAAAATCTATGACCGTCATGGTGGAGACTTACAAGGAGTTATCAACCATCTAGACTATTTGAAAAACATGGGTGTAACCACCATTTGGATGACCCCAGTTTTGCTCAATGACCAGCCAGAAAGAACCGAACATGGTTATGCCATCACTGACCATTATACGGTTGATCCAAGAATAGGTGGCGCAGAAAAATACAAAGCCCTAAGTGATGCATTGCACCAACGTGGTATGAAACTCATGCAAGACGCTGTCTATAATCACGTGGGAAGCAAACACCTGACTTTTCTAGACCAACCCACAAAAGACTGGTACCACCAATGGCCCAAATACACAGGTACTTCTTATAAAGACCAGCCTGTTTATGACCCTTATGCATCAGCTGCAGACAAGAAATTAATGGCCGATGGTTGGTTTACTCCAGAAATGCCAGACTTGAATCAGAACAATCCCTATGTGGCCAATTTTTTAATTCAAAACGCCATTTGGAGTGTAGAAATGTTTGGCGTAGACGGTTGGAGAATTGATACCTATATCTACAATGACTTGCCATTTATGAACAGGTGCAACAAGGCTTTAACGGATGAATATCCCAAGATTACTTTGTTTGGAGAAACATGGGTACATGGCACAGCATCACAAGCATATTTTGCAGAAAATACCATGAATGTTCCTTTTAAAAGCAATCTGCAAGGGGTAACTGATTTTCAAACTTTGTTCTATGGTATTTTTCCCGCAATCAAAGAGAAGTTTGGTTGGACAGAAGGGGTAAATAAATTATACACCACACTTAGTAATGATTTTCTTTACCAAGACGCCAACAGAAACTGCATATTCTTAGACAACCATGACCTAACCAGAGTCTATACCGAGTTTGGTGAAGACGCAGAAAAGGTAAAAATGGCACTTGCTTGGTTATTAACCACAAGGGGTATTCCTCAAATCTATTATGGAACCGAAGTACTCATGAAAGGAGAAAAGAATCCAGATGGTTATCTGCGCTTAGATTTTCCAGGGGGATGGGATGGTGATGCCAAAAATGCATTTACCGGACAGGGCCTTAGTGAACAAGAAAAGTCTATGCAGGACTATGTAAAAACACTGGCCAATTTTAGGAAAAACAGTTCTGCCATTACCAAGGGTAAACTCATGCAATATGTTCCGGACGATGGACTCTATGTGTATTTCAGATACGATGCCAACCAAACCGTGATGTGTGTGATGAACACTAGCGATAAAGACAAGACTGTTGACTTTGACAAGTTTGCAGAAAGAACCAATGGATTTAAAAAAGCCAAGAACGTTATCAATGGGGCTAGTTTAAGTTCGGGTTTTCAAATCCCAGCCAAACGCATGTGGGTAATGGAATTAAGCCGTTAGTCATTTTAGCTTTTCCTTATTAAGTGAATTTGGTAATTTGGCCATGAAACCTATGGGTTGCATGAAACAATGCTTGTGCCAGATACTGCTTTTATTGATTGCTTTGCAGGGCTATGCCCAATGCAGTGATGCTGACCCTGGCCAAGTGGTTTACAAAGAAACCTTTGGGGGCAATTTTAGTACAGGCAATTTTGGGGCTGCTCCAACAGCTTTTAATACCAGTTATACTTTCAAGAGCAGTGGAAGTATAGCAGTAGGAGAATTTGGCATTAGAAAAGCCAGACCCAATATCAATAATTGGGTTGAGGGTTCTGACCATACGGGCAATGGAGGATTTATGATGTTGGTTAGATCTAATAAGGCCAATCCTGTTTTTTTTGAAAAAGACATTTTCAACAATTGCACTATTCAAACCCAAGCCATTTGTTTTTGGTATGCCAGTTTAAATGCAAAAGGTTCGGCCAGAGAAGTGCAAATTAAATTAACGGTAACAGACCTGAATAATAACCAAGTAATTGCATCACAGGAAACACCAGTTTTGAAAAATGAAGATTCCTTGGTTTGGTCCAATATGTCCATAGCCTATCAAATTCCTGTTTCACCAAAGGGTGTGCGTGTAAGTTTGTCCTTGTCTTCTACCACTCCCGTACCGGATGATTTTGCCATAGATGATATTCGGATTGTTAATACCAATGCGCAGTCTATCATTTCCAGTTTTTTTCTCAACATCAACAATGCCCCCATTTATACCTATCCCTTTTATGTGTGTAGAGACGCACAAGCTGCTTTTACCATCAAAGATTTGAGTGCTTCACAAATACAGGGGAAAATGTTTCAATGGCAAAGACTAAAGGAAGATTATACTTATGAAGATATTCCTGGTGCTAATCAACCTAGTTTTCTAATCAGCTCAGCCCAAAGAGACGATTCCAGATTTTACCAATTGCGCATGGCTGATTCAGGCAATATTTACAATGCATCCTGTTATACCATTTCTTATCCCATTGGGCTTAGGGTAGATCCTCAACCTGCAATAGTAAGCAATGGTCCTATTTGTGAAGGACAGGATCTAGAATTATCCATTACAGAAGGCACTACTGCTTATTGGATTGGCCCCAATGGATATACTAATACGGGTAATAAAATTCGAATACCAAAAGCAACAACTGCAGCATCCGGAAAATACATAGCTCAAACAGTGTTTAGTCCAGGTTGTGTCCAAACAGTAGATACCAATTTAGTTGTAACAGTTAATCCAAATCCCATTCAATTAAAACTACCAGCTGATACAGTAATGTGTCAAGGAAAAACCTTATTGTTAAATGCAGGAGATCCGTTGGTAAATTACAAATGGTCAACTGGGGATACACTCAATAAACTACTTGTTACAAAAGAAGGTGTTTATGATTTGTATGCTTATAAAGATGGTTGTTATAAACAGACATCAGTAAGTGTGAACATTTTAGATCTACCAACTGTCAAAGCCTTAAATGATACCAGTATCTGTTTGGGCGATAGTATCAAAATCATGCCTCAAACACTAAACGCTACCAACTTTAAATGGAATAATGGATGGAATACCCCTCAAGTAACTATTGGCAAATCGGGCTTCTATCAATTACAAGTGTCCAATCCTTGTGGTGTGGCCAATACTTCCTTTAAGGTTGAAACAGGAACCTGTTTTGGAAGCTTATTAATTCCCAATGCTTTTACACCCAATAGAGATGGATTAAATGATATTTTCAAACCCAGTTTAGATTTTAGCATTAGACAGTACAGAATGAATATCTACAATAGATGGGGTGCCATTGTCTTTAGCAGTAACAATATGCGCAAAGGTTGGGATGGAATGCTGAACCGTTTAGAGCAACCTGCTGGTGCCTATATATGGCAGGTGCATTATGTAAACAAAGACAATCAAAAAAAGGAACAGCAGGGCACTGTTTTGTTAATTAGATAAATTATGAATTGCGTTTTCCTTGGTTGTCCAATACTATGCTCAAGAAATTGCTTACACCCAACTCTTCCTGAATCATTTTTTCCCAGCTTGCGCGATACTGTCTTTGTAGCGATTGATTCCCCAAGATCCAAACAACGGCCCTGTTTTTAAACACTGCTCTATTCTCTGTATTAGGCGCTTGGTATTTGTCAAGCATATTTAAAAACTCCATAGCCGCTACCAATTCATGGGTAATAGGGTCCCCAGGATTTATATCATCAATAACAAGTAAATCGCAGTTGCGCCAAGACCAATCGCTATTGTTTGCTTCAAAAAAATCACTGTATAATTTATTGGCAGTGGTGTACACACAGCAATGGTGTTGAATGGATAGTTCATTTGCAATACCTACTCCCAAACTGCTTTTACCTTGGTCTTTTGCACCAAATATGAGTAAATGGGATTTGTTTTTTACTGCCGTTTTTAGATAGTCTTTGACCAAATTGGCCTGAACAGGATCCATATAAAAGTTCCATTGACTCAAACGGAATTGAAAGGGGTAAATGGCTTTTTGTTGGTAGATCTTAGTTAGATACCAATACCTACCAGGGAAGCCAATTAATAAAATGGCTAATAATAGATTGGCCCAAAGCGGAATAGCTGAAGGCTCAAACATGTTACCTGCAGAGAATGCACCCAAAATAAAAAACAAGACATCAGTTGCTGTATCAAACCCCACATTCCACCAATTGGGTTCAAACACATATTTTCCATCAGGGATATAGACCAGTTTGCTAACCGATTGTTTTTTCTTGATTAATGGCCCTAGAAAATTATAGCATTCAAATAAAAACCAAAACCCCGCAATGGTAATGGCAGACCATAACCCCGGATGTTTGCAATGCCAGAAATGGGTGTAAGCATGAAAGACCCAAATAGTTGGAAAAAATGCTAAGGAGAAATGCCCTAATTGATTGGCTAACCAAGAATAGGAGAGGGTTACACCTCTATAAGAATCCTTTCCAATAAGGTCAGCTTTTAATTGACTAAAAATGTCTTTTAATGTTTGCTTTGCCATGCACTAGGGGTTATGATATACAAGTTATTTATAATTTATTGAATGGCCAATCATTTTGAAATTATCTTTTAAGAAGTATGCATAGGCTTTGGGAAATTCTTACATTGCTGTCTAAAAGAATTGATTGTCCTTTATGGATCAAAAATTGAATTATCCATTTTTACAAAAGATTGAACATCATCTTATGAAAAAAATAGTCTTTTCCCTTTGTCTTTTAATTTGCTCCCATATGATTGTGAATGCCCAACAAGATCAGGTTCCTTTATATGCAACAACTATTCCCAATAGTAAACCTGGACCCAATGAAGAAAAAGCAGAAGTAACCAATGGAATCCTGCGTTATAGCAAAATTAGTATACCCACTTATACCTTGTTTTTACCAACCAATCCAACCCCCAAAAAGTCAGCCGTGATTATTTTTCCAGGAGGCGGATATAGTATTACTGCTTCACAACATGAAGGAATAGACGTTGCCAAAGCCTTTAATGAAATGGGTATTGCGGCCATTTTAATCAAGTACAGGATTCCAAGTGATGCAACTATGGTAGACAAAAGCATTGGACCATTGCAAGACGCACAACAAGCCATTTTATTAACAAGAGAAAATGCTACCAAATGGGGGATTGATCCCACAAAAATAGGTATTCTTGGATTTTCTGCAGGTGGACATTTAGCCTCTACTTTGGGTACACATTTTACCAATTCCTTAGTGCCCAATGCAGCCAATACCAGTCTAAGACCAGATTTCATGATTCTTGGTTACCCTGTAATTAGTTTCCAAGATTCTATTTGTCATATGGGGTCTAGGAATAACCTGATAGGAAAAACACCCACCAAGGAGCAGATTGATTATTATTCCAATGAATTACAAGTAACCAAAGAAACATCACCAACATTTTTAGTGCACGCAACAGATGACGGAGGTGTTAAAGTAGAAAACAGTATTCGTTTTTATCAAGCCTTGGTAGCTAATAAAATCAAAACAGAAATGCACTTATATCAAAGCGGAGGTCATGGTTTTGGTTTGAACAATAAAACCACCAAAGACAATTGGATGGAGCGTTGTAAGAATTGGTTATTGGCTAATGGCTGGCTATAGAACTTAAATATTATTTTAGTAAATACATTTAAAAAGAGCAACCTTGGTTGCTCTTTTTTATTAAATGAATTCCATCTAAAAGTTCCAGATTTATTTCTTCTCTGCTCTTTTCTTTAATTCAGTTACTGGAAGATTAATCTGTCTGCCAATTTGTTTACCATTTCTATAGCTTATGATGCGAACAGTTTGCACGTCATCAGTAAGCGTAACGGGTTTGCTATACTTGGGATAATAATTGTCTGGAGCAGATTCGTCAATAGAATAATAATGATCCACGCCTTCAATTTCTGAGGCAATATGTAATACCAAACTGCCTTTTTCATCTTTAGAGGCAGTTACAATTGCATCATAAACTGATTTGGCATAACGGTCACCAGAAAGATCCCAGCGGTCAAACTGGTTTTCTACGCGGTTAAAAAATCCATTCCAATTCTTTTTCTCTTTGGGAGACCAAACAGACTCAGCAATGGCTAATGCACGGGGCCACATCATGTATTGTTGGTAGCGATAATTGGCAATTTGTTCTGTCCACATATTGGCTTGACCACCCAATACATATTTGGGGTCCATGCCTTCTTGGACGGGATCAAACTCATAAGTCTTGTTCAATCGAAGAGTGGCATAAACTGGACCTTCTAAACTGGGCTCACCTTGTACATAGTCTACATAGGTAAAAGTGGTAGGAGACATGACCACATTGTGTTTGCTCTTGGCAGCTTCAATGCCACCTTTAACACCACGCCAGCTCATCACATTGGCAGTAGGAGATACACCTCCTTCTAAAATTTCATCCCAGCCAATCATTTTCTTGCCTTTTGACTGAATAATTTTTTCTACCCTTTTTACAAAATAGCCTTCTACCTCATTCATAGTTTTCAATCCTTCTTTGGCCATTAATGCTTTTATTTCAGGGCTTTTTTCCCAGAAGTTTTTGGCGCACTCGTCACCACCCATATGTATGTATTCAAAAGGAAATAGTTGTGCTACTTCTGTCATTACTTTGTCTATGAATTCATAAGAAAATTCATTTGCTGGGCTAATGCTATTATCAACAATGGCTGCAAACCCACCAGGAAACCAATTCATAAAAGGAATGCCTTGGTATAGTTTGTGTTCACCTGCTGTGGCTGATAATTGCGGATAGGCGGCTACTGCTGCTAGGCTATGACCAGGAACATCTATCTCAGGCAAGATAGTTACAAATCTTTCTTTAGCATATTGCACCAATTCCTTAATGTCTTCATGTGTATAGAAACCTCCATAAGTCTTAGGTTCTTTATCATCTGCAGCTTTGGAAGAATTAGACCATTTGCCATTGCGTTCTATACGCCAAGCACCCACAGAAGTCAATTTGGGTAGACTCTTGATTTCAATTCTCCAACCTTCATCATCGGTTAAGTGTAAGTGCAATAGATTGAATTTAAACCTAACCATATCGTCCATAAACTTTTTCACTTCTGCCTTGGTAAAGAAATGGCGGCTTACGTCTAACATGAGACCCCTCCATCCAAATCTTGGTTGGTCATCAATAGTCACACAGGGAATGGTCCATGTTTTATTGGATTGCAGTTTATTACTAACAATTTCATTAGGCATTAATTGCAATAAGGTTTGCATCCCATAAAATAAACCCGCAGCTTGGTTGGCACTAATGGTCACGTTTTTTTCTGTAACCTTTAATTGATATCCTTCTGTTCCAAGATTGGCATTGGTTTTAGCCAATAACTGAAATCGAATACCTGTTTCTTGCAAAGCGTTATTAACCAAAAATTTAAAACCAGTTGACTGAGCCAAATGCTGGGCCAATTGATTGGCTACCTGTTTAGCAGCTTCCTGATTGGTAACACTGATGCCTACTTGATTGGTTAAAATAAATTTTCCAGATTCGCTAATCAAAGAAGCAGGAATAGGAATAATAGCAGGAGACTTAGTCTGTGCTATTGATACTGCAATGCTAAAGGCCGCAAGAGCAGCAAGAATCGTTTTTTTCATATGTTGTGTTGAGCAATTAGGGCCAAAAGTTACGCAGAATTGACCAACCAAAAGGCTGAAAACAAAAAAAGCATTCCGAAGAACGCTTTTTAGAATTTGATTCATCAGCTTCAAACTCAGTTCAAAGAATAACCAATTAGCTGGATTGCTATAAAGATGCTGACCAGATTCGTCTATGACCCTCTTTGCCCCAATCCTTCATGCCTTTTTTTAACTCAACATATAATTGATTCCAATTAACTTTCTTGCCCTTTTGAACTGGCGCTAATTGTGCTGCTGTTGGTTCTACTAATTCCAATTTTGTAGCAAACCAAGTTGTATATAATCTGGGAATGGCTAAACCTAATATCATACCTGGTAAACCGCCAAAACTTTCTGGGCCAGAACTTACACTAATTTGGTCCGTATAAAAAGCCACCACCACTACAGAATCACAGATTTTGGTTACTGCTTTTTTGCATTCAAATCCAGCTATTTCGCGGGTTTCACTGGTAATCTTCCATTCCAAATTGCGCATGCTGTCTTTGATCACATAAGTATTTTCAAAGATCTCTCTTTGAGCTGTAACACTATTACTAGCTAGGTCATTGACAACATTGTCTGTTTCTGAAGGCTTGGTACCCCACATATATTTGTTGTCAGTATTTTCCTTAGCTAATTTGTAAATGCTCTTGGTTTCATTAAAACGCAGTTCATAAACATCGGTCACTAATTTGGGCATGGTTTTCATCAATTCCTTCATCCATTCATTATCTGATTCATTTTCCTCAAAGGGTTTGAATTGGTTCAATTTTCTCTCATACTCAATTCTACCCTTGGTAATAAACTGGGTCTGCGAGTTTGCCAATAAACAAATGGATAGACAGAGGATGCTCAATAATTGCTTCATAATATATTGTTTAAAAGCCCATGGAAGAAGGCTTACCGTTTTTTGAAAAGTTATACACCAATGACAACATAAAATAGCGTTGAATATTTTGGCTAGTTGTCTCTGTAATAAAGTTGCTACTGATATTTCTATTAATCCCTAGGTTCTGATTAAAGATATCGTTCACGTATAACCTAGTTTCCCATTTATCATCCTTGCCAATGACTTTACGCAAAGTAGTATTGACTAGGTATACATTATTCACTCCTGCAAAATCAGCCGTCTTTTGGTATAGGTTAAAGTCTGCGTTCCAACTCCAATAGAATTTCTGTTTTTTGAATCTGAATTCAATATTAGAATTGTAGTTATAAGACCAATAATTAGTAGCAATATCTGGTCTAATAGAAGATACAGAATGGTTGTAATTGGCGTCAAAGTTCATCCAAAAATTGATCCATTTATCTGCCCAATAACCCATGTTCACACTAATATTGGTGGCGGTATTCCTGGTTTCATTTCGTTTACCATTTACATAGTTTACATATCTATTAATTCTAGGACCCGCGTCAACATTAAAGTTCAGTGAAGGGATAATATCAAAACCATAGCCAAGGCTACCACGCAGGTTAAAATTGCCATCCACGTTAATGGATTGGTTAACCCTACGTCCTAAGGAATCTACAAAGCTATTATTAGAAATAGCATTCTCAGTAGATGTATAATTTAGATTAAAAAAGATACTTCTACTTTTCAAAACTTTGTAATCAGAAGCCCTTAGGTTTAAATTATGTACAAAAGCCTGTTGGAGATTGGGATTACCCACAGTGATATTTAAAGGGTCTATATTATCAATCAATGGTTGAATCTGTGTTAAACTTGGATTCTGTGTAGAACCATTATAGGAAAAAGACATTCTTCTCTGTTGTTTAGGGGTAAAGTTTAAACTAACAGCTGGCAAGAAATTAGTAAATCTAACGTCTTGGTTATTGCCTTTGCGTACATCGGTCATTCTATAGTTAACCGTACCCAATCCTGTACCAACAGCAAAATTGAATTTCTTAACATTGTAGCGAATATTAAATGAACCCGAATGACCAATGGTGTTAAAAATAAAATGGTTACTCAAACTATCACTCAATACATCATACTTGCCATTATTTGATTTATTATAGGTATTTCTTTCCGCATCATTTTTATTAACACTCAATTTATAATTTAGAATCAAGAACGTGTTTTTCCAAAGCGGTTCAGTATAACTAGCAGTTGCATTTACACTTGATCCTACTTGCTTATTAACTTTGCGTTGGTCAATATTGTCAAGTCTTATTAATAAACCAGTTTTGTCATAGAAACTATTTTTGGCCAACAGAAATCCATTTTCCTCTCTATCTGTAAAGTTCAAGTCAGTGTTTAATGAAATGGTTCTCCCTTTTTTCTTGAATTTTTTACGCCAGAAAATAGAACTTGTCAAGTTTTTATTATCATCCACATTGTTAGTGGTACGGTCAGTTTCATTAATCAATTTTTTATCAGAACTGATGGATTGTCCTAGATAATTACTGAGTCCGGAACTCTTGGTATCACTGGCTTTGAGCGTTACTTTCAAAGAACTGCTGCTATCTATATTCCAGTCATAGATACTGTTGATTCTATTTCTTGTACGTTCGTTAGCCTGTGTTTGATTGGTGGTATTGGTAAAACTAGTGTCTGGCAAAATGTTTTCAGTTACACTGGTGGTTTTGCCCGTTACTTTTAAGTTATTATACTGATAGCCATTGTTCAAAGCGTGTTTGTCTTTGTTCCATTTATTGCTATACAACAAACCTCCAGTAGTGCTATTGGGAAGGCCTTGTCCCCAACTAAATTCGTCTCCGCTCCAATTAATATTGATGCCGCCATCATCACTAACTGTAGTAGTGGTATTGGGATCACCCGCATAGTTGCGGTTCTCATCCCAACTCAAAGTTTCAAACTTGGTATTGTCAGTACTTAGGTATCCCGCTATTTTTCGCTTACCCTTAAAGGCATTTGCTAATGCTTTGCCACTTCTGTATTGGTCAAAATTGGTACCCGCTTCAACCTTACCAAAGAATCCTTTTTTCTTGTCTTCTTTTAATTGCAGATTAATGGTTTTTTGTTTTTGACCATCGTCAATGCCAGTGAAAACAGCTTGGTCAGATTTTTTATCAAAGACCTGCACCTTGTCAATAGCATCTGCTCGTAAATTTTTGGTTACTACTGCAGGGTCATCACTAAAGAACTCTTCTCCGTCAACCAAGATCTTACTCACTTTCTCACCCTGTGTACTAATTTCTCCCTTGCTATTTACTTGAATCCCAGGCATTTTTTTCAAGAGCTCTTGCACGTCTGCATTGGGGCCCACATGAAAACTATCTGCTCGGTACTCGGTGGTATCACCTTTTACACGAATTGCCGAAATGCGTTGTTTCACAATCACTTCTTGTAAAAGGGTAGCCCTAGTAATCAGTGGAATCATTCCAAGGGTTTTATCGGCCCCTGCCTCCATACTAATTTGGTCTACATATTCTGCATAATTAGGGTAGGAGACCATTAGTAAATATTTGCCCGCTGGTATTTGCTTTAATTCAAAGCCGCCCTTTTCATTGGTTCTAACATATTTGACCAAAACAGAATCCTTAGGTCTCAAAATAGAGACCACCGCGTTGGACAAATTTTGTTTATTGAGGGTGTCTGTGATGGTTCCTTTAATGCTTGATGTTTGGGCTTGAGTTTGGGTATAGGCCACAAATAGGCATAAAAGAAAGAGTAGTTTTCTAATCATTGGAGCAGTTATTAAGGTATTGGATGCAATTGGCCGCAAAATCCATAAATTGTGTAGCATTAACTAAATGTTTAGTTGTAAACTTGTGTTAAAGAATTTTCTTATTTGATAATCAATGATGTATGCCAGTTGGAAAAACAAAGACAAAGACCAATATCAAAAAAGAGGATGTAGCTTCAACCAACAAAAGAGTGCATAAACCTAAAAAAGTTGGAACTGAGCCTATGAAAAAGTATGAGGAATTGCATTTTGTAGATATCAACCAACCAGTTTGGAACTATTCCCTTTTTACTGAAAAAGATGTTCGCAATTTTCAGAACGGTACTCATTATAGATTGTATGAATTGTTTGGCAACAAGCAATTGAACGTGAATGATACACCGGGAACCTATTTTGCGGTATGGGCACCCAATGCCAGTTTTGTAGCAGTGACCGGCCAGTTTAATGAATGGAACAAAGAAAGTCATCCACTAAAAGTGCGTTTAGATTCTTCTGGAATCTGGGAAGGATTCATCCCGCATCTTGGTCAAGGAGAAGCCTATAAATATCATATTCATGGATTCAAAGGAATTAGATTAGATAAGGGAGATCCTTATGCTAATTTTTGGGAGAAACGCCCCAATACCGCATCTATTACTTGGCAAACCGATTATGATTGGAAGGATGCAGAATGGATGAAAACCAGGAAAAAACACAACGCACTTAATGCACCTTATTCAGTGTATGAAGTGCATTTGGCTAGTTGGATGAGACCCGATAAAAACGATGAAGAGACCTATAATACCTATGCACAAATCACAGAAAGATTGGTGCCTTATGTAAAAGAAATGGGATTTACACACGTGGAGTTTATGCCCGTGATGGAACATCCTTATGATGGTTCATGGGGTTATCAAGGCACAGGCTATTTTGCACCAACTTCCAGATTTGGAACACCCCAGGATTATGCCGCTATGGTAGACGCTTTTCACCAAGCAGGAATTGGGGTAATTTTAGATTGGGTGCCTTCTCACTTTCCTTACGATGCACACGGACTTTTCATGTTTGACGGAACTCATACCTATGAGTATGCCGATATGCGCAAAGGATTTCATCCAGACTGGAACTCTTATATTTTCAACTACAAAAGGGGAGAAGTCAAGTCTTTCCTAATTAGTAGTGCCAGGTTCTGGTGCGATAAGTTTCATACCGATGGCATACGCGTAGACGCAGTAAGTTCTATGCTCAGACTGGATTATAGCCGCAATGCAGGACAATGGGAACCCAATGAATATGGTGGCAACGGCAATATAGAAGCCATTGCTTTTATCACAGATTTAAATGAAACGCTCTATCGCGATTTCCCAGACATACAAACCATTGCGGAAGAAGCTACCGATTGGCCCAAGATTAGCAAACCTACTTTTGAAGGTGGGCTTGGCTTTGGCATGAAATGGATGATGGGGTGGATGCACGATACGTTGGATTATTTTAACCTTGATCCCATTTTTAGACAGTTCCAACAAGACAAGTTTTCTTTTAGCATGATGTATTTCTATGACGAGAATTTCATGCTCCCACTATCACACGATGAAGTGGTGCATGGAAAGAGTCCTATGTTGTACAAAATGCCCGGTGACGAGTGGCAAAAATTTGCCAACCTAAGAATTCTCTACACCTATATGTTTACCCACCCTGGATCCAAACTGCTCTTTATGGGGAATGAGTTTGGTGCCACCAATGAATGGAATTATAAATCAGAATTGCAGTGGGAATTATTAGAACATGTAAGTCATGGAGGTCTCAAATACTGTGTGCAACAATTGAATGCCCTCTATAGAAATGAACCCGCCTTATATGAAAACCAATTTGAGCCCGGAGGGTTTGAATGGGTAGACCTGAATCATCGTTCCGAGTCTGTATTGGTCTATATGCGTAAGGGCAAAAAAGCAAAGGATAATTTGCTAATTATCTTGAATGTCACACCAGTTGTGCGGCATGATTGGGAAATTTTTGTACATGGTAAGGGCAAGTGGAAAGAAGTATTTAATAGCAATGCCACAGAATATTGGGGTACAGGTGATGTGTTTAATCCAACCATCAGTTCTAAGCTGGTAGATAAACCTTCACAATGCTATCAAATCAAATTGAATTTGCCTGCACTAGGGGCTATTGTCTTAAAGTAAAATTTCAAGTATATCCCCAACTTATGCACCATTGCCAATCGTTAACAATTTAGTAAACAACTTAAATACGGAATTCTTTGTCTCTTTATAGTGTAATCCTGGCTGATAACCCTAAATGAAGCACTATGAAAACGAATTCCTATGAGCTTTTGGTAAATGCAACCGGACAGTTAATGCAGCAGCACGCATTTGACCATCTCTCCGACGAGAAATTATCCCGCATGCAACATTACTTGCATAGATTGGGAAAACAAAACAGTATCCTAGACAGGGAAAAAAGGGAGTTGTTTCAACTCTTTAGTGAAGCGGATCTATATACAGAGACCACTACACCACAGTCTTTACAACAATGGCAAACAGCCATGAGTTGCTTTGGCAAGAACGCTAGCCAAGGAAATCTGTTGGAGCCAATGGAAGGATAATCCTAAAACTGGTTCCTTTACCAGGCTCGCTCCACCTTACAAAGAGCTTGCCTTTGTGGTATTGCTCAACAATTCTTTTGCTGAGTGAGAGTCCTAGTCCCCAGCCTCTTTTCTTAGTAGTGAAGCCGGGTTTGAACACTTTTTTCAAATGCTTGGAAGCAATGCCCTTGCCCGTGTCTGTAAGGTCAATGACAATTTCATGGTTAGTTGCTAGAAGGGCAATGGTAATCTTTCCCTTGCCATCCATTG
>CALRXZ020000018.1:0-43066 GCA_943372255.1 Chitinophaga pinensis | reverse complement strand
AGGACGCGCAGGGGGTGGAGAAGAAATGGGTGGACTACGCGGCGTAAAACATTATATGCAAAGAGTAGCCATACAGGGCTCGCCCGATATGATTACGGCCATTAGCCAAGTGTACCAACCCGGTGCCACGGGCATTGATGGAGGTGCGCATCCCTTTACCAAATATTTTGAAGAGTTGGTCATTGGAGAGCAGATTCTCACTGCCCCACGCATGATTACCAAGGAAGACATAGACAGTTTTGCAGACCTCAGTGGTGATCATTTTTACGCGCATTTAGACAGCACCAATTTTGAAGGAACCATGTTTGAGCGCCAAGTGGCGCATGGCTATTTTATCATGAGTGCTGCGGCAGGATTGTTTGTAGACAGTTATGAAAAAAATCCCGTCTTGCTCAACTATGGCATAGACGAACTGCGTTTTACCAAACCCGTTTATCCGGGCGATACCATTCAAGTGCGTTTCACTTGCAAAGAAAAAATTGCACAGGAGAAAAAAGAAATCACCGATATTGACAAAGGGATTGTAAAATGGTTGGTGGAGATTATAGACGCAACCAATGAGATTACTGGTATTGCTACCATTCTAACCATGGTGGCCAAAAAAGACTAGATGGAAAATTATGTACGCTATCAGGTAAACAATGGCATTGGCGTGATTGAGTTTTTTACGGCTCAACACAATTCATTGCCATCGGCCATTTTAAAAGAATTGGCAAACACCATTTCCATTGCCGGGGGCGATGCTTCATGCAAGGTGTTGATCTTACAATCTGGTGGAGCCAAAACATTTTGCGCCGGCGCATCCTTTGATGAGCTATTACAAATTACAACCGAAGCAGAAGGTTTGGAATTCTTTAGCGGCTTTGCCCACGTGATCAATGCCATGCGTTGCTGCCCTAAATTTATCATCGGCCGCGTACAAGGAAAAGCCATTGGTGGAGGTGTTGGTCTAGCATCTGCCTGCGATTATACATTTGGAACTGTAGAAGCATCTATTAAATTATCCGAACTAGCTGTGGGCATTGGACCCTTTGTAGTAGGCCCCGCTGTTGAAAGAAAAATAGGATCATCCGCGGCTTATGAATTGGCCATTGATGCCACTAGTTTTAGATCGGCCCAATGGGCCCAAGAAAAAGGACTCTACGCCTCTGTTCACCCAGACATAGTATCTATGGACGCCGCCATTTTAAACCTGGCAGATACCTTAGCCGCATCCAGCCCCGCCGCCATGGCTGAAATTAAAACAGCCTTCTGGTCCGGCACCGAGCAATGGAATGAATTATTACTTAGCCGCGCCGCCATTAGTGGTAGACTCATCCTCACCCCCGAAGCTCGCGTGTTTTTGGAAGGGTTTAAGAAAAAATAATAAAGGGGTTCTTTAAAATAATTCTGCAATAGAGATTTTAAAAGTGTCTGCTATTTCCGTTAAAGTATCAATGGTAAAATTGTGTGTGCCACTCAGCCATTTTGTAATTTCTGAAGGATGTCTATTTACTTTTTCCGCAAATGTTGTTTTATTCCATCCACGCAATTCCAGTAACTGATCCAACTTAGTTGCAACAGCATATTTATTTATAATTTGTTTTTTTTCAATCTTACTTACTTCTGACAAAACCTCTCTTAATAAAGGAGAGCTATGTTTTCTAGCTTTTGTTTCAGTCTTCATATTCATTAAAATATAGGTTCCCTAATAATTCAAACCCATCGTCTGACCAATATGTTTCTTTTGCAAGAATACTTTTAAATATGAGGTTTGAGACCAATATCATTTTCTGAACAGCATCTGCTAATCTTTCATCTTCTTGCCAAGCTCTAATTGCTTTTGATTTTTCAGCACCACCACCAAGAATTAAAACGTTTTTACCAAGTCTAATACAATACAACCTTAACCTAGAATCCGGCATATCAAATAAAGCAACAACAGCATCACCAGGCTTTCCTTCATTCAATTTAAAAAATCCTTCTTTAGCACCAGTAATTTTCCCAATGGTCTCAATCCTTGCTAATATATTTTTCAAAGCGTTGCGATGCTCAACTACATAATTCCTTACAAAAGAATCAAATAATGTTTCATCTGCATGGTTCTCAATAACTGAATAAACCGTTGCTCCAGAACCCGAGAACTCTGACATTTCAACTATTTCGTAATGCACAAACTCAAATTGAAGGTAAATAAATTTTTATTTAATTTCATTTATAAGTGAAATTAAATATTGCTACTTAAATTTACTTCTCTTCTAATGTGTTAATTACCAATAAATTGTAAAAAGATTTAAGCTATAGAATTTTTTTAGAACCATTTCCTCATTCAAACCCCATCCGCTTTCTATATTCATTGGGTTGCATGCCCTTTAATAATTTAAACTGTTTGTTGAAATTGGTGAAGCTATTAAAGCCACTTTCAAAACAGATTTCTTTGATGCTCATGCTTTTCTCGGCTAAGAGTTTGCAAGCATAACCCACACGCAGTTCAATGATAAAAACAGAAAAACTTTTTCTGGTTCTGGATTTAAAATATCGACAAAAAGAATTGGTGGCCAGGTTGGCAATGGCTGCAACGTCTTTCAAATAAATCTTCTGTTTAAAATGCGTTAGGGCATAATTGTATATGGCATTGATTCTTTCATTTTCAGAAGAGACAAATTCAAAATGATTGGCAGAAGAAATATAATTGGGTTGATGGTCTTTAGAAAGTACTTGCAATAATTGTATCAGACAAATCAATCGCTCTGTTCCTTCAGAGAGAATTAACTGGGTTAAAATTTGCTTTGCCAAAACAGCCATTTCATCACTAACAACTATTCCGCGTTTGGCTTTTTCCAATAATTTTCTAATGGCTTGATTCTCGGGTAAGCTCAAAAAATCCTTGCCCCAAAAATCATCGCAAAACTGCGTCAACTCAATCAATGATGGCAAGGGTTGAGGCTGCGTATAAGCATCATCAAATCGCCAATAGTGTGGCAACTGCGCCCCAATTAAAATCAAATTTCCTGAGCTAAACCTAATAGAAGTATCGCCTGCAAACAAGGTTCCCTCTCCCTGCATCACATGTATCAATTCTATTTCTGGGTGGTAATGCCAATTATTATTGACATAGGGCATGGCGTCTTGTCTGGCACTAAATGAGATGGAGGGCCCCGATGTAATTTTTAAAAGCTGTGGACGCATGAGCAATTATTTGGTAATTGGGCTAACAGCAGCCAATGTTTTTATGGTAAAATAGTGTAATAATCGGATAATATTTCAGGCAAATAGCTGGAAAACAAGGTTTTTATTTGTAAAACAACAAGTAGTTAATCTATTTTAACCTGTTCAACTAACCTTGCTATGCTACTTAAGAACAAAGTCATTTTTCTAACTGGGGGTTCTATGGGTATTGGTGCCGAGTGCGCCAAAGCCTATGCTAAGGAGGGAGCCCTCTTGGCCATTGCAGCACTTGATCAAACAGCCATTGAAGCCGTGATCAAAGAAATTGGAGGTGCACATCTTTGTTTGCCCTGCGATGTTTCAGATGAATTGCAAACAAAAGAAGCTATAGAAAAAGCCATCGCGCATTTTGGACGCATAGACGCCATTCACAATAATGCAGGTATTGCTTATCCTTCAAAAGCCCTGCATGAAACCAGCACAGAGGAATGGGACAAGCTCATGAATGTGAATTTAAAATCGGTTTACCTAACCACAAAATATGGGTTTGAAGCATTAAAAGCAAGTAAGGGAACCATTCTAAATACCAGTAGTTTGGTGGCAGAAATAGGGCAAGAATTACACGCAGCTTATTCCGCAACAAAGGGCGCCATGAACACACTAACCAAATCAATGGCTTTGGATTATGCCAAATTTGGGATCAGGGTAAATGCTGTTGCACCCGCAGGTGTATGGACCCCTATGCTCAGAGACTGGGCAAAAGAGCAACCCAATAGCAGTGCCATAGAAAATTATCTAGACAAGATTCATCCATTGGGTTATTGCCCTTCGGGCGATGTAGTGGCAGATGCCTGCGTCTTTTTGTTATCAGACAAAGCCAGATTTATTACCGGTTGCATTTTGCCCATTAGTGGCGGCGCAGAATTAGGATATAGATTATAATCAGAACAATACATTAGATCATGATTCAGAAGATTATCATAGAAGACAGAAGATTTCCGCTTGGCGCAGGAGCTGGTAGCGATGCCATTCACAGAGACCCCGTATACTCTTATGCAGTATGCAAATTGGTAGACGATTCAGGCTTGGTAGGAACCGGTTTTGCATTTACGGTGGGAGAAGGCAATGACTTGGTTTGTAAGGCTGCGGCTTTTTATGCAGAGACACTCAAAGGACAAGACATTGAAGAACTCATGGCAAATTTTGGATCCCATTTACACGCACTGTCTAATGAACAACAATTTAGGTGGTTGGGACCACACAAAGGCGTAGTGCATTTAGGACTAGCATCTGTGACCAATGCCTGTTATGATTTGTGGGCAAAGAAAAGAGGGGTGCCCCTTTGGAAATTATTAATCAGTTTGAGTCCAGAACAAATTGTCAATACACTAGATCTAAGTTACCTAGAAGATGAGCTAACCAGTACCCAGGCTATTGAATTAATCAAAGAGCAAGCAAGTACCAGTACAGAAAGAAATAGCATTTTAACTAAGGGCTATCCAGGTTATGACACTTCAATTGGTTGGTTTAATTATAGTGATGAAAAGGTAAGAGAGAATTGCATTAAAGCAGTAGCAGAGGGATTCACTGCAATGAAATTAAAAGTGGGTTCCAAAGAATTTGAAAGAGATATTAGAAGGGCGCATATAGTTAGAGAAGTAGCGGGAGATGAGGCAAAAATTATGTTAGACGCCAATCAGCAATGGACCCTACCACAAGCAAAAATTATTTGCAGAGAATTGCAAAGCATGAATCCTTATTGGATTGAAGAGCCCACGCATCCAGATGATGTAATGGCACACAAGGTCTTGGCAGATGCGATTGCCCCAACCAAAATTGCCTTGGGTGAACACGTACCAAACAGAATCCTATTCAAGAATTTCTTGCAAACAAAATCAGTAGGTTTTGTACAGGTAGACGCAGTAAGGGTAGCAGGTGTAAGTGAATTTATTGCAGTGAGTTTACTTAGCAAAAAATTTGGGATTCCCGTTGTGCCACACGTGGGAGATATGGGACAGTTACACCAACACTTGGTTTTGTTCAACCACATTAAACTAGGGCATGAAGCATTATTTTTAGAACATATTCCACACTTACAAAAGCATTTTGTAAACCCAGTGAAAATTGAAAACGGGGTATATATCACACCAGAAACACCAGGTAGCAGTTGCGATTTAAAAGAAACCAACTAGTTCAACACCATAACCTTGCCCAAGTGAAACAAACCAAAACATCCAGTATTTTATTCCCCCTACTCATTGTCATGTGTCTCATGTTTTTCTGGAACATGAGTAGGAATATCAATGATATTTTGATTCCGCATTTAAAACGAGCCTGTCAATTAACAGACCTTGAATCCTCTCTCATCCAATCTGCTTTCTTTGGCGCTTATTTTTTAATGGCCATCCCGGCAGGATATTTTATTCAAAAGAAAGGATACCGAGTTGGTATGATTACGGGATTGTTAACCGCGGCCCTTGGTGCAGCTTTGTTTTATCCAGCGGCAGAAATCAGGTACTATCCCTTATTTCTTTTGGCGCTATTTGTCATGGCAGCAGGATTTACTTTTTTAGAAGTAACTGCAACACCCTATATCTCTAAACTAGGAGATCCAGAAGGTGCCTCTAGTAGATTAAGTTTATCCGCAGCCGTTGGTTCATTGGGAGCAACCATTGCACCCTATATTGGAGCGCTCTTGCTCTTACACGAGAAAGACATTCCACAAACAAGCATTGATTCATTTAGCGCTACTGAACTGCAAGCATTTTTAACTGCTGAAGCTAACCTTGTTAAACTACCCTACCTAGGATTGGCAGGCCTATTCATTGCCATGGGCTTGTTACTCTGCTTTATCAAACTGCCAACCATTGCAGATGAAGAACAAAGCAATTATTCCTTTAAAAAGATTTTCCAATTCTCACACGCCATGTATGGAATAGGCGCGGTGTTTTGTTATGTAGGCGCAGAAGTAGGCATTGTGAGTTTTCTAATTCGCTATTCCAAGTCAATGGAATTAGACGGACTCACCGAACAAAAGTCTGCTCTATTCATCACCGTGTTTATGGCCTTGGTTTTAGCCGGAAGATTATTCGGATCTTATATACTCAAGAAATTTAGTCCACCCAAAATGTTGGTGGTATCCTCCCTAGGCGCTTTTCTATTAGTGTTACTTGCCATCATCACCACGGGTTATACATCTATCTGGTCCTTGGTATTTATTGGCCTATTCACTTCTATCATGTATCCCATTGTATTTACATTAAGCATCAAAGACCTAGGCGCTTATACCAAAACTGCATCATCTCTATTGATCATGGGAATTGTTGGAGGCGCCATTGTACCACCCATTATGGGATACATCTCAGACAATGTTGGCATCAGATACTCCTTCATTGCGCCACTGGTTTGTTATGCGTATGTGATTTACTTTGCTATTAAGGGTCATCAAATAAAAGCTTCCAAAGCAAGCATTAATTAAATTAGTTTGCGAATAAATTGGAAGGCACTTAATGGAATTTACCGCAGAAACACTGGTCAAGTATTGCAAACAGCTTTGTAAAAAAGATGCGGAGCTGCGCGATACCATTGAGCAATATGGCTATCCACCATTCTGGCATCGGGAACCCAATTTTGAAACGCTGATCCATATTATTTTGGAACAACAGGTTTCTCTGGCATCGGCCCGCGCTGCTATGGATCAGTTGCGCGCCAAGCTTCCAAAAATCACGCCAGCCATTTTGTTATCTCTCAGTGATGAAGAAATGCGCGCCTGTTATTTTAGTAGACAGAAAATGGTTTATGCCCGTGCGCTTGCACAAGCCATCTTAGAAAAAACCCTCAACTTGAAAAAGTTGAATCAATTGGATGATGCAACCATAAGAACAGAATTAAAAAAAATCAAAGGCATTGGAGACTGGACCGTAGACGTGTATTTGATGATGGCCTTACACCGCCCCAACCACTTCCCCACGGGCGATATTGCCCTCATGAACCGTCTCAAAGAAATCAAGGGTCTAACCCATTTGAGCAAAGATCAAGCCCTCATCATTGCCCAAGCCTGGGAACCCCACCGAACCATTGCGGCTTATATTCTTTGGTGGGGATATATCTGCAAAAGGAAGATTAAGTTTTAGAATTACTTTTTTGTAAAAAACGGAAAATCCTTGTTCTCTACGTGAGCAGTTTTCATGATTTCGGCCATACGTGCAACAAGATCGGGGCGGGTGGAGGCAAGATTGTTTTTCTCGGCCAAATCGGTGCTAAGGTTATAGAGTTCAATGGGTCCAGTTGGGTTGGTAGATGCATTGTATCTAACGCCCTTCCAATCGCCCATGCGAACGGCTTGTCGGCCGCCATTCTCGTGAAACTCCCAGTAATAATATTCGTGTTGTTCTTGCTTGCCCTTAGCGGTGAGAGTAGGCAAAATAGACAGGCCATCAATCCCTGTGGGAATGGCTTGCTTGGTAAGACTTGCAAACGTGGGTAGAAAATCCCAGAAGGCACCGGTTTGTGTAGAAACTTGTCCGGCCTTGATGGCAGAGGGCCAGCGTGCTATCATGGGTTCGCGCATACCACCTTCATAGAGGTCCCGTTTAATGCCGCGAAGGCCACCACCACTGTTAAAAAATTCGGGATTGTTCCCGCCTTCGCGGTGAGGCCCATTGTCACTGGTAAAAATGACCAAGGTATTTTTATCCAAACCCAAGCTCACCAACTGTTGCATTACTTGACCAACATAGTCATCCATCTTTTGCACCATGGCCGCATAAGCTGCTTTGGGATAAGGGTGTGGCTGATAACCCTTGCCATTCCAAGGTTTCAGGTCAACGGGCTGTTCATTAAATTGTTTTTTATAGTACTCTAAATGAGCATCGCCGTTAGGCAATTGCAAAGCCGCGTGAGGCAGGGTATAAGACAAATAGAGAAAGAAGGGTTTGTTTTTGTTCTGCGCCATAAAGTCCAGGGCCTGACGCTGAATCAGGTCACCGGCATACTGCGTTTGATTGTTGAACGTATTGGGCAGGTCAACGCGCAGCTGGTTGTTCCACAAATGATCAGGAAAATAATTGTGCGCCAAAGACTGACAATTGTAACCATAAAAACGGTCAAAGCCCTGCTTAATGGGATCACCTGTTGAACCCACGGGACCCAGGCCCCATTTACCAAAATCGCCCGTGGTATAACCCGCTTGTTTGAATAATTCTGCAATGGTGAACGCGTTATCCGGAATGGGAAACTGCCCCTCGGGCTCCATGCCCACATTGCCCCTCACCGGCGTGTGGCCCGTATGCAGCCCCGTCATCAAAGACGCGCGCGATGGCGCACAAACCGATGTACCCGAATAGAACTGCGTAAACTTCATGCCCTCCGCCGCCAGTTGGTCAATATGTGGCGTGCGAATTTTTTGTTGACCATAGCAACCCAAATCGCCATAGCCCAGATCGTCCGCCAAAATAAAAATCACATTAGGCTTATTATTCTTTTGGCCGTTGGCGATGCTATACAAAGACAACATAGCCATCACAAGAAGAGAAACAGATCTACGATTCATGGGTTGCATTTAGACTGTTTCAAATATACTGAATGACGATGGGCTTTGCGTCATGGGTGCAACCGGTTGCGCGGGAAATTCTATTCTAATATAAGAAGAAGGCTTTTTTCTCAATTGCCTCAATAATCATTGTATCAGTCTTAAGCTGCTCCTCAGTTAGATCATCTTGATAACTATCGTCAATTTCATTATGCACTGAAAAGGTATTTTCTTTTTTGTCGTATAAAACACGTTTAGAACTTCTAAACAATCCTTGCAGTAGAATAAAACATTCTACATATTCATCTCCATTTTCAATACAAATGGATTTCAATTCTTGGAGTGAATTAATCAAAGTATAACTCATAAAATTCTTTTATGAGAAAGTAAGAATTGAAATCAATAAATGCAAGAGAGTAAAATAATTTTAGTCCAATATTAAAATGCAATTACAATAATATTGGTTCTATTATATAATTATAAAGTGAATCTTCTACTTGAGGTGAAATATTGAAATTGATACTAACCACAGATTCGTTTGTATCCCCACCCATACGTGTTTGAAATGTTTTATCTTCTATTAAGTTCAATTCTCCAATATAGTAGTAATCTTTCCCCTCATTATCACTCTTTTTAATGAATAAAGGAATTCGCATAGGGTTTTTTATTTTCAAAATCTTTTTAACATCTGGGCTATTCAAAGTTCGATTGTTTTTGGTCATCCATTTTAATTCCGTTTTACTTTCAAATCGATCTTCATATTTTGTACTATCAGCAATTTTATTTGATTTGTGATACGTAACAAAAATTGGACAAACTTTTTCATCAGAACTTACTAAATATCCACCAACATTTTGTTCAATCGGTTTTTCCTTCCAATTCAAAATTCTAAAAACATCTTTTCGTGTATATTTTTGATAAAGATAAAAACCATTGATATATAGATTATGAAAATGAATATTTCTCAATTTTTCTAACGAATAATTTATAGTATCCGTCAAAAAATCAACAAAGTATTGATTATTCAAATTGACTTTAAACTCATCTGAAAAACACAATACTCCATTTAAGTTATTTACAATTTTTAGATTATAGATACTTTGAACTGAAACCGTCTTTTTATTGCGCCTTTCGGTAATATATCCAAAGTTTAAATTATTAATTGCCGATTCAATTGTAGCATCACTAGATTGAATATTATATTCCTTTAGTAGTATTTCTTTTAATTCAAAAATCGAAATCGTTTTATTGTATATTAACTTGGATAGAATTAATGTTTCTTCAATTCTGATTGCATTATTAATTTCGGTAGAAAATAATTCAAGCATCTTTTTTTCTAAAACATTAAGTTTATTTTGATATTCTTTTTCAATGTCTTGAACGAAATTGTAATAGGATCTAGCGTAATCAATATATAATTTAGGGTCCCTTAAATCATTCATAAGAAAATCAATCATCATTGGAGTCTTTCGAATTCGCATTTTCAATGCCAGATAATCATCAACTAAATCTTTTTTCTGTTGGAGATTTGCACTATTAATCGATTCAAATATTCTACTTTTAGTTACTTCATCGAAATTTATTGTTGATGTGCCAGGTATTGTAGCACTTCCCCGGTTAATTAGCTGCCTTAGCTTATTCTTATTATATGTTTGATCACCATACAAAGCAATAGGTACTAAGTAATTATTTTGATAATTACCAATAAAGTCAAGTACAGATAAATACTCTTTTGAATCATTATTTCTCAAACCTCTACCAAGCTGTTGTACAAAAACAATTGAAGATTGAGTAGGTCTTAATAAAATTACTTGATTTACTTTTGGGATATCAACACCCTCATTAAAAATGTCGTAAGTAAAAATATAATCTAGTTTTTCTTCATCAATTTCTGACTCTAGTCTTTTAATTGCTTCAGACCTTTCGTCATCTCCATTATCTCCAGAAAGAGCGATTGTTTTATAATCCAACTTATTAAATTCGGAAGAAAGAATTTTACATTCTTCAAGACTAGAGCAAAAGACTAGGCCGCGCAAAATTCCACTATCGGTACCATAGAATTTAGCTTTTTCAATTATATGATTGATCCTTTCTTTAGATGCTAGCCTATTAAAATCTTTTGATTTTAAAGATTTTTTATCATCGATCAAGATATCTGTAATTCCGAAGTAATGAAATGGAGAAACCATTTCCATCTCAAGTGCTTTATGAAGTCTTATTTCATACGCAATATTATAATCATATCGTTTAAATATATCAAACCCATCTGTTCGTTCTGGTGTGGCAGTCATTCCCAAAAGAAATTTAGGTTTAAAATAATCCAATACCCTTTGGTAGGTTTTAGAACCTGCCCTATGAGTTTCATCAACTACTATGTAATCAAACTGACCAGGTTCGAATTGATTTAAATTTTGCTGAAGTGAAAGTGTTTGAATAGTTGAAAAGATAAAGTCGTTTTCTAATTCCTTCCGAGATCCTGAATAAATACCTATTGTAGTTTTACCATTAAATACTTTATTATAAGTATCTATAGCAGCCTCAATTATATTATAACGGTGTACAATAAATAAAAATCTCTTTGGGTTAAAAGCTTTTACATCAAATGCTGAAAGATATGTTTTACCAGTTCCTGTAGCTGAAATTAGTAAGGCTTTATCTTTACCTTCTCTTCTGAGTGAATCTATATTTCTCAAAGCGTCAACCTGCATTTTATTTGGTTGAACTTTTGAAGGTATACCTTCAGTTAATAATTTTTTATACTTTCTGTTTATTTTAATTTGCTCAGAATACTCTTTTTTATAATTCTCAATAAATTCGTTATTTACAGGTACCGCTTTTTCAAATTCATCTATAAATTCTTTATAGGCATCAATAATTATCTCACTGTCTGGTGTTGCTGAAATTTTTAAATTTAGTTCTTTGTTTAAACTTAAAGCTGTTGCAGTTAAATTACTGCTGCCAATAATTAAATTATAATATAAACTATTTCTAAATAAATAACCCTTTGAGTGAAAGGAGCCCTCAATTGAAATTTTCACTTCAAGGTTTTTAAACTGAATGAGTTTTAAAAGAGCTTCGGGTTGAGTAAAATTCAAATATTTTGAAACAAGAATTTTCCCGGTTATTGCATCTTCTTCTTTGATTTTAAGAGCGTTTATTAAAGACATAACTCCATTTGCAGTAACAAATGCTACAGAAAACCAGAAGTTATCACAGGCTAGTAATTCGTTTTCAATAGTAGTAAGGACTTTCTTTTGTTTGTTTTTATCATTTACTAAAATTTGAGGAACAAATTTTCTATTTGAAGTTTTATTAATATCAATAAATCCAGTATGTAAACTATCAGAAAGCTCCTTATAAAATTCATTCATTAATTTCCCTTTTTAGTTTTTCTACAATTGGAATATCAGCAGCTGCCCAATCTAAATCATCCATTTCATTTGGAGTTCGCCATTTAAAATCAACATGCTCAGATAATTTGATTTCAGGATTTTCCACTTTGCATTTATAACTATGCATGGTGATTTTAAAATCAGGATAGCTATGTTCAACAGTTAGAAAATGTTTTAAATCACGAATCTCCAAACTAAGCTCTTCTTTAATCTCTCTAACCAATGCAGCTTCATTGGTTTCTCCTTCTTCAACCTTCCCTCCGGGAAATTCATATTTCAATGAGATATAATCGTATTTACTAGTATTTCTTTGTACGCAAAGTGTCTTTCCTTGATGCTCTATAATTGAGGCAACTACTTCAACATGCTTCATTAAAATCCTTTTTAGCAAGATACCTCAAAATCTCTATTGATCCTTTTCAAAAACTACTTCAAAACCCTCACCACAAACCTACTCTCTCCAGACCAATCAATCTCAAGTGGTTCGCGGGCGTCAAGAATGGATTCGGTGCTAACATCGCGGCCGGTGCCGTAGTTGATCTGCCAGTCAGGGCTTTTGTTGATGCCTAGGCGGATGACTATTCGGCTGCCGGGGGCAAGGCGTTTGGGAGCCAAATAGTTTTCATGCATGGGAATCTTCTCCCATGTATCTGGGGTGAGTAGTATGCGTTGGCCTCTGGATTTGGCAAGAGAAGCACGTTGTACTACTTTGGTTAAAAACATCACATGACCATCGGCAAATTGCTCATAGAGTTCTAGCACTAGGTCCATGTCTTTTTTATTGATTCGCGCTAGCACATCGGCCTGCATAGGCCCAGTAATGGTAATAGGTTTGGCAAAGGGTTCACTAATAAAGACCAGTCTGTTCGGAACTGGACGCAAGAGACTATCAATGATCAAGTTAACCCCTTCTTCCGTTTCACCTATATGCAATGGCTCTCCTCTATAAGCAAAATTGACGCTTTGATGTATGCTGTTATTTACTAAGGGCTTAGTGCTGAGTGCATAGGTTTTGGGACTTGCTTGTGCTAGTCCTGGATGGAAAACCAAACTATCATTGTACATGGTTTCAAGCGATGTGGCAGTTTTCCACTCATTGGCTCCCATTAGTTGATAGTTGATTTTTCCCTTAAGCATCTTGGGCAAGGGAGCGCCTTTTAGAATATGATCAAACCATTCAAAAATGATGGGCTCTATTTTAAGATTGGATACTGGATCCGTTTTATAACCCAACATTTCACTTAGCGGAAAACCTTGCGCTCCAAAATGATCCCAAGGACCCATCAATAAATAGCTCTTGTGATTTTTATTCCAAGCTTGCAATTGCTTCCAATAATAGAGCGCACCCAATTGGTCGCCCTCATAATATCCGGTTGTACAAAATACCGGAATCTTGATCTTTCCATACTCCTCCAGCTGTGGTGTCATAGACTTCCAATAGGTATCATATTCCGGGTGTTGCAACCAGCGTTGGAATAGGGGTTGGGTTTTTCCTTCTAGACTATCTAATTGGTTAAAAGGAATTCCTAATTGATAGTATTTTTCATTGAGACTGATCCATTTTTTGCTATCGGCATTGGAAGCTGCATCCGTGTTTTTGTTATTGTTTACAAAATGAATCCAACTCAACATATAATTTAAGTATACGCCATTTTCAACTGGAAAATCTATACCCGGTGCAACAGCCACTGCTGGTACAATGGTCTTGAGTGCGGGATGCATTTTTTTTACCGCCGCCCATTGTGTAAAACCCAAATAAGACCCTCCATACATGCCTACTTTGCCATTACACCAAGGCTGTTTGCTAATCCAGTCAATCACGGCATAACCATCTTTAGCATCAAATTCATAGGGATATAAAGTATCGGGACTAAGGCGCTTACCGCGGGGATTGGCAATCACGCCTATATAGCCATAGTCTACCGCAACTTTGGCTAAGGCTAAATCTGAACCGGAATAAATATTGTTTTTTAAGATCACAGATTGTGGACCTTTCACTTGTTTGTTGCGAACAACCGTCAATGAGATTTTTCCGCCATCTGGTGCCGTAATTAAAATACTATCGTTCACCAAATATTTTGCTACTGTAATTTGATCTACATACTGTTTAAAAATTGGAATGGCATTTCCATATACCTGATAGTTAATGTAGGCCAGACAAAAAGCAGTTGCCTGTTCTTGACTCAGACTATCAGAACCCTTAGATTTTGCTAATTGAGCATGGTACTTGTCAGCAAACTCTTCCACCTGTCTATCAGCCAAAAACTGCGCATTCTGTTGGGAATACAAAGGCATGGTAGGAAAATAGCTTTTTAGCTTTGCGCGATATTCTTCTTGAAAGACCTTGCTGCCTGGTTTAGCCGTTTTCCTTACCGTAGCAAACAGTCTGGACTCCAGATTAATATCTGGATTCTCTTTTACTGGACCCACATTCACCGTTACAAAACTGTCTAACCAGAATTTAAATTTGGCGTCATTACCCGCTAACAAATACAATCGCGCCAGATTGCGCAGGCTAGTCACATTGCCCTTGGCTTCTATGCTAGCCGCTACTTTAGCTGCCAGTGCTGGCAATTGTTGTTGCATCGCAACACTATCGGCATAAAGGGTCTTGGGAAAATAATAAGTCTGTGCCTTTGCACTCAGCATAGCACAACTGAATAATACCAGCAGTAATGTTCTGGGCATGCAGTTCAATTATAGGGATTTCCAGGGGGTCAATAAAGATAAGGACTTGGCTAAATACTTTCAACATGAGTAGCAAGCCAGAAATGGATTTCTTGGAAGATAAACAAGACTAATATGCTAATCTTGAAAGTAATGCATGGTCTTCAAGAAGAATCTTGTTCAAGGGTTCGGAGAAAGTATTTTCTGACAATTGATTGGCGTCTAATTCTTTTAGATAGGTGAGCAACTCAGTCAACGCCTTATCAGAAAACTGATCTAAGACCTTATTGATTTCATATTTTATCTCATCTTTTGACATTACTTAAAGTTAGAATTATTTAAGAAATCAATCAATAAAATAATTTTTCAAACGGTGATATTACCTAAGCAACCCTGCTGCCCACTCAGTAGCATACTTGGCTTTGAAGTATTTGATGCGGAGGTTCACCAGCTTTTCAGCGGTTTCAATGAGTTTGTTTTCGCGGGCGTTCACTAAGAATAGAGTGCTCTCTCCATTTTGGAACTTGAGGTTCTCTGCACGGAAGAGTGCATTGAATCCATTATAAGCCGCTTGCACATTGCTGATCTGCTGTTGCAAGAGATTGGCCTCATTAAAATAATTGCGAATCTTATTTTCGGTTTCCCATTTCTTGGCGTTGAACTCCAAATTGGTTTCTTGAATTTTTAATTTGGCTTTGTTATAATCACCACGACCCTCACGTAAGAAGAGCGGAATCTTTACATCTAATCCCCATTTGTAATTGTTTTCCAAGAATGCTCCGTCTACACCCTTGATCACATTATAACCCTTGTTCAAGAGATTTGCTTTTAAATTCACAGTAGGCAAGATGGATTGAAACTTGAGTTTCTTCTCTACTTCCAAACTATTTAATTTGAACTCATAGCTTCTAAGCCCTGGGTTTTCATTCACTGACCTACCCAACAAATCATTCAATCCTTGCTCCTGAAAACTGCGCACAAACTGCAAAGTATCTGGCAGATAGTTCTTGGGTAACAAATAAGCTGAGTCATTTTCTTGCCAGAGATAATTGCTTAGCTCTAATCCTGCGTTGTTAATTTTCTGTGCAGCGTCTGAACGCATGGCCGCAAAACTCTCTACCTGTGTTAGTGCTTCTACCGTATCTATGGAAGAACGGTCTCCAGCTTGATAAGCCAATTTTACCAAACGCAAACGTTCAGAAGAAATGGTATAATACCTATCATAAATGGTATACAATTGATAAGCCCCAGCCCATTGCCAATAAGCATTGTATGCCGTAAAGATGAGGTCATTGACCATCTTCAATTGCTCTTGTTGGCTCTGACTTTGAAAAATCTTGGCTTGTTGCAAAGTGGCTCTTCGCTTGTCAATAATCAATCCCTTACCCAAGGGCATTTCAACACCCAGATAAGAAGTTTTTCCACCCGATGCTTCAGAATTTAAATAGGTTCCGCCATTACTTTCCAAACCCGTTTTAATGTCTAACCCCCCTAAAGCAGTGGGAATCTTTAGTTCGGGGTTACTATAGAAATAATAATTTTTTCCGTCAAAGGTTTTGTTAGATCCCTCATAAGTAAATGCAGGATCAAATCCACCGCGTGCACTTTGCAAATCAGCGTTAGCCTTGAGTACTTGTATACCGGCCTGTTTAGCAACAGGATGGAATTGCTTTACTTGTTGAATAAATGCTTCTGGTGTAAATACCTGCGCATGCAATGACCCTACCAATAAAAGCAAGCCCATTACTGAAAATATATGTCTTAGCCCAATCCTCATTTCTTGTCTTTGTTTTCCTTGGCGTATTCAGATTGATAATATTCCGGCGGGAATCCGTTGATGTTTCGCCAAAGTTCATACCAGATACTCACGTCTTTTAAGAGCGCAATCCCATTAGCACCTCCACCAATACTCAATTGCTTTGGCCATGGTTTTTCTTTTGGATCTTCTGTAACCAGAATCCGGAACTTTCCATTGGTACTCACCGATGTTTCAATGGCCGATACCACACCACCAAATGTTCCATAACTAGAATTGGGCCAACCACTAAATACAATGGCAGGAAATCCGTCAAATATAAAACGCACTTTTTGTCCCTTTGAAATCAATGGCAAATCCATGGGCGATATAAAGAGTTCAATAGCATGCTGTACATCTGTAGGTACAATCTCTACAATCATCTCTCCCTCTTTGAGCATCTCTCCCAGACCCGCTTTCTTGGCCTTGGTAATCTGTCCACTTTGTGGGGCGCGAATATAATAGAGCTGGTTACGGATATCGTAGTTGCTATAACTGTTTTCTAGTTTTGATACATCGGCCTCCCCGCTAGCAATATTGCTTAGTGAAGAAAATCTTTCTCCTTCTGCTTTAGAAATCTTGTCTGTGTATTCCTGAACCGTGCTATTTTTCTCAATAAACAAATTATTCAATTCCTGTTTGCTCTGCAAGAACTTGCTCTCTGATCCAATTCGTTTAGCCTGACTATTTTGAAAACTTACTTTGCGGCGCTCATAATCTGTAAGAGAAATAACCCCACTATCAAGCATCAATTTTGCAGCATCAATTTGGCGTTTGCTTACTGAATATTCATTATTCACGGCAGCAAGATCCATACTATCGCTCTGCAATTTCAGGTACTGCTGTTTGATCTTATTATCTAATTGATTGAGTTTTAATTTTCTGCCTTCTATCAACGCATCCATTTGCACGGCTGCTGTTTGCGCCTTGCTGGCATAACCCTGATTGGCCATTTGCTTGGCCGTAATTTGTTGTCTGGTACGTTCTAATAATTGTGGGTCAAAATACTCCACTTTTACTTCTCCCAATTGTAAGAGGGTGTCTCCTGCTTTTACAAAATCTCCTTCTTTTACATGCCATTTGACAACCTTACCAGCAATAATGGTATTGAGCTCCTGTGGTCTTTGCTCTTGGCGCAAAGTAGTTACCGCACCCTTGGCACGAATATTCTGTGTCCAGGGCAAAAAAGCCACCACTACCAATCCAATCAAAATACCATACAACCATTTTTTTACGGCTGATTGTTTGTTAATCAAATAAAGATTCTTATAAGATTGCAGTTGACTATGGGCAACCTTTTCTTCAATATTGTCTAAAAGATAGTTTTCCATATACTTAACTTAATCTAGGTCCAATTTCTGATGAAAGTCCTTGTGCTACAATCGCTCCTTTCTCCAAATGAATAATATAATGACAGGATTTAGCTAGTTCTAGATTGGTACTGGCAATCATCACGGTAGAAGTAGTTTCTTGTCTGATTAACTCTAGAATCTTGGCCCTATCTCCTGTTTCTAAATGACTAAAAGGCTCTTCTAACAACAACAATCTACGTTTACCCAACATAGCTCGAATGAGCAAGATGGTTTGTTTGATTCTGGCTGGCAATCTGGAACCTGCTGTTAATAATTCGGTGTCATATCCATTGGGCAAAGACTGGATAAATTCAGTGAGTCCGCACATTTTTACCAGTTCGGTAAGCTCTTGTTTGTCTATATCATGGTTGCCCATGGTAAAGTTTTCCATGAGCGTACCTTGAAAAATGTCTTGGGTATTTAATAAGATCCCAGTTACAGATCTTAGTGATTCTAGGTTGTAATTAGCAATGGGCATATCGTCTAACAACAAGGAACCACTAAAATTTTTGTACGCTCCAGTTAGCAAACGCAGCACAGTGGTTTTACCTGATCCAGACTTGCCATAAATACAAACTGTTTGACCCGATGGTATATCAAAATTCAATTTTTGTAAAACAGGATTGCCCTTGTCATAGCAATATTCCACGTCTTTGAACTGAACAGACAAACCATTGTTAGAAATAGATACCATATGTGTTCCCTCAGTCTCCATTTCACTTTCGGTAATCTTGGCTAATTTTTCTACGGAGGTAAGTACGTCGTAGATTTTGTCTAAACTGGCAATCAGTTTTTCAACCGATGCAATCACCATAATAATCACAATGTCTGCGGCAATAAACTGTCCAATATTAATTTGTTGATCTACCAACAAAATGGAACCCACAATCAACATGCTGGCGGTGATGATGACTTTAAAACCAACCAAACTCCAGAACTGGGTTACCAAAATTTTAAAATAGCGGGTATGTGCTTCTAAATAACTGTTCACATACTCATCCGTCTTTTGAATATTTAATTCTGTTCCCTTACTGTACTTAAAAGTCTTTACCACACGGGCCATTTCTTCTAACCAAGCTGCCGTCTTATACTTATAATCGCTAGACTCTACATTGGCAGCAAATCCTGTGGGTAAGGTATTGCGTAGAATAATATACAAGAGCAAAATTAGAATAGCCCCAAAACCAATAAATACTGGGTGATATAAACTGAGCAGAATCACACCAAATAAAATCTGTATTAACGCTGCGGGTACGTCTAATAAAAGTTTTTCAATTCCCTTTTGCAGATTACCTGCGTCAAAGAATCGGTTCACCAATTCTGGCAAGTAATAACTGCTCATCTTTTCAATATTCAATCGCGGTAGCACATTGGCAAATTCAAATGAATAGCGCACAAAGATCTTCTGCTGAATTTTTTCAATGACCTGCATCTGTCTTACTTGCAGCAATCCGCCAATAAAAACGGCTACCACCACTAGTACAATCAATACCACTATTGAGGTAGAAATTTGCCCAGCCAATACAAAACTGATAATGGTCTGAATACCCAGGGGCGTAGAAAAACCCACTAATCCAGCCAGTATGGCATAGATATAAATGGTGCTAATGTCCTTTTTCTCCAGCCTCAATAATGTAAACAGCTTTTTTGCTGCATTGGCTGGTGAATGTTCTTGATGTGTTGCCATAAGCTATGTTTCCCTGCAATTTGTGTGCAAGATTACAGCCTCGGGCTGAATTACCCGAGTTAATGAATTTCCAAAAATAATTCATTAAAATGTTAAAACACAGTAAGAACCAACTTGTTCACTGGTCTAAAGATTATCAAATTCATAAATGGGGTCAATATGCGTTCCAGCCATCATTTCAAAGACGGGTTTGATAATTCCGTCGTGTAAATCATAGACCCAACCATGAATATGTGGCAATTGTTCATTTTTCCAAGCTTTTTGAATGATGCTGGTTTTGGCCAAATTCATAACCTGTTCCTGTACATTTAATTCCACCATTCGGTTTAAACGGGTTTCTTCATTTTTAATGTTGTCCACTTCTTCTCGGTGAAAACGGTACACATCCTTAATATTACGCAGCCATTTATTAATAATTCCATAATGGTGATTGTTCATGGCGGCTTTTACGCCCCCGCATCCATAGTGTCCACAGACAATGATATGTTTCACTTTCAATACTTCCACGGCGTATTGTAATACACTCAAGAGGTTCAAATCGGTATTAACCACCATATTGGCAATATTGCGGTGTACAAAGATTTCACCAGGTTTAGTACCTGTGATTTCATTGGCAGGCACCCTACTGTCACTACAACCAATCCACAAAAATTCTGGGGTTTGCAAATGGGCCAGACGCTCAAAATATTGATCATCATCTTCCATTTTCTCCCTAGCCCATGCCTTATTTTCTAATAATAATTTTTCGTACGCTTTCATGCTATTTGAATTTTAGGTTCATCAATTAGGTTCTGCATGGGTTTGTTCTGACTTTTCTTTAGCTCCACTTGAATATTTTTCAAGTGCGCATGGCAAAGAAAATTGTTTATTTCCTCAATAACGTCCTTGTCTATAAAGTCAGCCCTGGTTATATCAATTAATACATAGGCATTTGCTGGAACACTCTCCAATTTAGCTTTGATAATAGGTTTGTTCAAAAAAGAAACGTCTTTTCTGAGTCTTATCAGGTAATTATTCTGGTCATGCACCACCATCACGGCCGATCTAAAATTACTTCTAACGCTGAAAAACAGACCCACCATGATTCCTGTAACAATACCAATCAATAGATCTGTGAACAGGATGGCCAAAATTGTCACCACAAATGGCACAAACTGGTCCCATCCCTTTTGATAAAATTCTTTAAAAAGGGAAACTTTAGCCAATTTATATCCTGTGAAAATCAGGACTGCTGCTAAAGCACTTAATGGAATCATATTCAAAATAGTAGGAATAAATATCACAAACAACAACAAAAATACCCCGTGCAGAATGGTTGAAAGTTTTGTTTTGGCTCCCGCCGATACGTTTGCTGAGCTTCTTACAACAACTGAAGTAAGTGGTAAGCCACCAATCATCCCAGATACTATATTTCCTATGCCTTGGGCTTTTAACTCTCTGTTGGTAGGCGTTACCCTTTTAAAAGGATCCAATTTGTCACACGCTTCAATCCCCAATAAGGTTTCCAAACTTGCCACAATGGCAAGGGTAATGGCCGTTACCCAAACGTCTTTGTTACCAATAAAACTAAAATTGGGTAGGGTAAAAAAGGAAAAGAAACTGCTAGCGTCTTTGGCAACTGGTAATGATACCAAGTGCTTGGCTTCTAAAGCTAGATCTGGTTGACTGCTTAGAAAATAACCATTGATTAAGACCCCAACCAACACCACAATCAATGGTCCAGGAATCAATTTCAAGACCTTGTTGTTCTTAACCATGGGGCGCTCCCAACCTATTAAAATCAGTAATGACACTAATCCAATGACAGTAGCAGCCAAAGTAAGGTAATTGGCCATTTGAAATAATTCAGAAAAGGTATTGTTGCTATCAGATTGCTGAAAGGCTTCATCACCCTCAAAATCAGCGTCATAACCAACCAAATGCGGTAACTGTTTTAAGATTAAGATAAGACCAATGGCGGCCAACATTCCCTTGATCACCGAGTTGGGAATATAATCCCCAATCACCCCGGCTTTGGCAAACCCAAGTGCCAATTGTAATACACCAGCAATAACTACAGCCAATAAAAAGGCTTCAAATACTTGGAGTTTTAAAATACCCGCTGCCACAATTACAGTTAAACCCGCGGCTGGACCACTCACACTTAAATTAGATCCACTTAATACACCAATGACAATACCACCTACAATTCCGGCAATAATACCAGAAAACAGCGGGGCTCCGGAGCCAAGGGCAATTCCCAAACAAAGAGGAAGGGCTACTAACAATACAACAATTGATGCTGAAAAATCACTGCCAAAACTTTGAAAATACTTTTTCATGTACGCTATGAATTAGAATAAAAAGAAGATCTGTTGCTAATTAGAGGCTTAGCAATTTGGCGGCGGTACATAAATTTCAACCGCATGATTCTGAGGAATAGAATGGGTAATCATTTGAATACCCACTAGCTCTTGCTCATTATAGGGACTCAGCTCAAAAAGATGGCTGACCAAACAATATTTAATGTTGTCTTTTTCTTTGATTCCTGCTTCTTCATCCTCCTCAGTAGGAGCCTGATTAGCATATTGCTGTCTTTCACTGCTATGCTTGAGCAAATGCAGTGGCAGGTTCTGCAAACAGAACGCCACAAACAGGAAACAAATTAGAAGATTCTTTTTCATGATTAACTTACAACAAGCAATATTTTTAATCTAGTCAATAGGAATCTATACAAGATAGCCCTGTAAACTAACAAAAATTGCCCAATAAGTTAAATGTTCAATCCACCGCAGGCACTGATTACCTGTCCAGTAATATAAGAACTCAAGTCGCTGGCTAAAAACAGGGTGGTATTGGCAATTTCTTCTGCCTTACCAAATCTGCCCAATGGGATTTTTTTCAGGAACTCATTAGCACCATCACCGTCTTGCAGATAATGGGTCATATCGGTTTCCACAAATCCAGGAGCAATAGCATTGCAGCGAATATTGCGGCTACCCAATTCATGGGCCACAGACTTGGTAAAGCCAATGATCCCAGCTTTAGACGCGGCATAACTACTCTGACCTGCATTACCGCGGATGCCAATAATAGAACTCATATTAATAATGGTGCCAGACCTAGCTTTCATCATAGGTTTAATTACCTGCTTGGTCATGTTGAACACAGACTTGAGGTTAATATCCATTACATCATCCCACTGTTCTGCGGTCATGCGCAAAAGCAGGTTGTCCTTGCTAATACCGGCATTGTTTACACAGATATCTATGGCGCCAAACTCTTTTAAAACATCATTGACAAAAGACTCGCACTGAGCAAAATCGCCCGCATTGCTCTTGTATGCTTTTGCTTTTACACCTAAGGCAATCAGTTCTGCCTCCAGCGCTGCCGCTTTCTCTGCTGAGCTATCACTCACATAAGTAAAGGCAATATTGGCTCCTTGTTGGGCCAATTTTAAAGCAATGGCTGCGCCGATGCCTCTTGCGGCACCAGTAACAATAGCAACTTTATTCTCCAGCAATTTCATAATAGCGTCTTTAAGTGCAGCAAATGTAAAAGATTTACCCGTAAATATGATGATGGAAAAACACATACGCTATCAATAGCACCAACAAGAAAAACAGGATCCCCGGGTTATAGAGGAGTACAAAAAATAGCACAGCCATCATACCAAACACGGAATTCATATAGTCTTCATTGGGCATGTCATAGACCAACAAAATGCTGTGCAGAAAAGCCGCCAAAGCCAGGACCATCAAGACTATTTGAGGATATTCCAAGAGGGTAAAATGCAGGGGATACGCCATCCAAACATAGAGCAGCTCGGGTAAAAAGAGCAGGCTATACATGATTAATAGATGCAAAAACCGGATGGGAATTTTTACCGGAAGGTTGCGCAAGAAGGGCAGAAACTCACGCTCAAAAGCGCGGATCTGCTGAATCAGTGCGCTATGCGAACCAACAATCAGTAAAAAACAAAGAAGTATGGGTCTGGGATCCGGTTTGTAGGGCTCATACAATTGGATAAAACCATACAAGAACAGCAGGGTGAAGACTTTGGTTAAGAGCAACATTTGTTTGCGCTCTCTGAATAAATGAAGCATCGCGAAAGAGAAAACGGGTTTCACAAACCTATTTTTCCAACTATTCCCAGCGGTCCATTTATCCAAGAATGCCCATTTACCCAAGAATGCTTCTGTGCCATGGTGGCGAATGGTGCTCATATACCATCGCGCAGCAGTAAAGATTAAAACCAAATTGGCAAGAACTATGATTCCCGCCTGAGCCCAATGATGCAAATGAATAGCCACTGCTGTGGCGATGGCCGCATAAATCCAGACCGGCGCAAAAACTTGCACTTGCGTGAGTAGCATCCAAGCAAAGAGTTGCTTGTTACTCAAATGATTCAAGCAGGTGAGGAACAATTGCCTGGGTTCCAAAATGCGCTTGATAATATAGTTGGTAGACTTGAGGGTGTACAAGACCCAAGCTAAAATTACCCCCGTCAAGATGATGGGGCTTTCTAAAAAAGCAATGATCAAGGAATAGTGGTAGTCAATTAATTGTCCGCCTTTAACCACCCCAAATAAGACAAAGAATAGGAAGGCAAAAAAGCCCGCGTTCATTTGGTAAAAATGATTCACCAAAACGGATTGCAATATTCGAGCAATGGGTTTAGTACTCATAGCTGTGCGTGCAAGGTTTTGTCAACAACGCGAATATTTCCTGTAAAATTTAAACCGTCTGCAAAACTCTGATGCGATGAAATTAGAAATGAAATGCCCTTTTTGGCATGCCAATCATTGATCCACTTGCAGACTAGTTCTACTGCGGCCACGTCAATAGTAATCAGTGGCTCGTCTAATAAAATCCAATCCGGATTTCCCATAAAAGCCAATACCAGACTTAGTTTCTTGACCATGCCGCTGGAATAAGTACCAACTGGTTGCAGATAAGCATCTAAAATATGAAGCTCCTCCAACTGTTGTTTTGCCGCATCAATATCTGCTTTCTTGGTAGCTCCGTATAGCTCCACCAAATCCTTGGCTGTTAAGAAAGGCGGATACAAAGGTTCCGCCTCAGCATAATTCATTTTCTTTAAAAATTCATTTCTGTCTTTGAGAATACTCAATGATTTTTCAGAAGTTTTTTCTTTAGAATTTGATTCAGTCAATTTTAATGTTTCATTACCCAAACCTAAATTATCCTCTTTACCTAACTCACTTACTCCCAACTCCCCTGTTGCTAAAAAAATTTCACCCTTGAACGGATGCAGCCCCGCTAACATTTTCAGAAATGTGGTCTTTCCTGATCCATTCTCACCCTGGATCCAATACATACCCTTTTGCAGATCCAAATCCGGAACCGTCAGCGCCAAATGCGCGCCATAAAATTTTTCAACCTTTCTGAATTGCAGCATAAACAAGAATGATAGCAGTAACAAAAATTAAAATAATATTTCTTCCCACCCAACCCAAAACACATCCAATACCCCATGAATTCAAAATGCAATAACCTTCGGCTTGAAAATTACAGTCTTTGAGGAACAATTTGATTGTACACCTTCATAATTAGATTTTTTAACAGTTTGCTGCAAGGTAGCGTGTAGGTACTTTTTGAGTTTTTGAAAAAGCCCCATTTTTATACTTGTTCTAGTATAAATTCAAGGGTTCTATTTTATACTCGTTCTAGTATAAAGGCAAAAAATAATTATACTCAACTTAGTATACTATGACAGGTCTGGAATACCTATGTTAAAAAATCTAACTTTCTGGACTCTTTTCCATTAAAAAGCCATTCCTTAATTATACTCGTTCTAGTATAAAATAGAGAGGCCTTATTTATACTTGTTCTAGTATAAATATGAGCTAAACTATTTTTTTCGAAAAACAAGTACCTGCACCCCCGCCACCAAGATTCTGATTGATACTTCAGCTATCTTGGAGAGTTTAATTTTCAGTGAGGTGGGTCAGTGAGGTGGGTCAGTGAGGTGGTCAGTGAGGTGGTCAGTGTGGTGAATGCTGCGGGAGAATCTTTGTACTTTTGCGCTGATGATTGAGCGCTCAAAAAAATTCCTGACCACTAAGAAGGTTCTGCTCTATAGCTTTTTGCTAGAGACGCTCTGTGTCAGTTATGCCCTTTATTGGAAAGCTGCAACGCCTATCACCAGCGTCTTGTTCACTTTGAGTGGCGCAATCATTGTCTATTGTTTTTTAAAACTGCCCAAACCCATCACGGATCAAGTGATTGCTATAACGCCTATTTGGAGAAAATATCGCGCGGTATTATCTCTAATGGCGCTAATGGCCATTGGAGGCGCCGCTTTTAAATGGATTCAAGACGCACCCATGAATTATCACGATGGTGATATGCTACCCATTATCAAAATCATGAACGAACGTTTTTTAAGCGGTCAGTGGTCTCATGTCTATGATATTATTCCTGAAATCTGGAACGGAATACAACCCATTTACTTACCCGCCATGTGGTTACCCTTTGGCCTGCCGCTATTGCTGGGACTGGATTTGCGCTGGATGACTGTGCTGGCATTGTTCCTAGTTTCCGCACTTTTTTTATATCGCATCAATCCAAAACACCACAAAACACCTTACTTACTATTAGCCGCTTTTGTACTCATTTGGTGGTTGTTGAGCGCAGAAAACTCTGGTCTTATTCCTTATACCGAAGAAGGTGTGGTTATTTTATTTTATAGTTTGTTGGCTATTGCTCTAACTGGAAAAAATGCCTGGTTTATTGGTATTGCAACATCGCTCTGCATCTTGAGCCGATATGCCATTGTGGGTTGGTTACCCGCAATGTTGCTCTTTTATGCTTTGAACAAAGACTGGAAAAGTCTGATGCAATTCTGCGTTACGGGTTTGGTCTGTTTTTTACTCCTTGTTTTGATTCCTTTTGGTTGGACCACGTTTATAAAATTGGCGTCCATTCCTGGAGAATATATTGCATTTAGCAAAAGAGTTTGGACCGATGCGCCCCATGTATTCAAAGAAAGTTTGGGATGGGCCAAATTCTTTGGGCCGGAAAATATTGCTACGCAACACGCATTGTTAGTTGGGTTGTCTCTAACGGTTCCCAGTATTTTTATGGTGGGATGTTGGTTCTTAAATCGCGGCGGCGAGAGAATCAATCAGGAGCATCTTCCTTTTGCTGCACTCAAACTCACACTTGTGGTTTTCTATACATTAGTAGACGTTCCATACCTCTACCTTTTTTATACAGGATCATTTGTAAGTCTGTTCTTAGTCACGCATATTTTGGCAGGTGCACATCCTACTAAGGGATCTTATACTACCGTCTAGTGCGCATTTGCGCCAAAATCTCATCTATATAGATCCGGTCATTACTCAAGCGCGGAATCTTGTGTTGCCCACCCAGCTTACCCTTGCTACGCAACCACTCATGAAAAACGGTTTTGTCTAGCGCGTGCACATGGGGCATGACCAGCGCAATATCTTTATAGCGTTTGGCTTCATAATCACTGTTCACCAATTTGAGTGCGCAGTCTAACTCATAGGCAAATTGATCCACAGAATCCGGCGTTTCATCAAACTCAATCAACCATTCGTGTCCTCCTTTGGACTCATCTCCCATATATACGGGAGCCGCTGTATAATCATTGACCACCAATCCCGTTTTCTCACAGGCCATGGCAATGGCTTTGTCTGCATTGTCTGCAATCAGCTCTTCGCCAAAAGCATTGATATATTGTTTTAAACGGCCAGTCACTTTTACTTTGAACGGAGATAAGTTTACAAACTGTATGGTGTCTCCCACCAAGTATCGCCATAGGCCACCATTGGTGCTGATGACAAGTGCATAATTTTTTCCAATGACAACGTCTTTCAAACCAATGGTCTTTGGGTTGGGCTTGCCATATTCTTCCACCGGCATAAACTCATAAAAGATGCCATGATCCAGGAGTAATAACATGCCATCTTCCGCTGGATCATTCTGCGCTGCAAAAAATCCCTCACTGGCATTGTACATTTCTAAATAAGTAACACCGGGACCCAAGAGTTTTTTAAACTGCTCTCTATAAGGCGTGAAGGAAACCCCCCCGTGTCCATACAATTCCAGATTGGGCCATACTTCTTTTAACGTGGCTTTGCCCGTAATTTCTAAAATGCGTTTCACCAATACCAAGGTCCAAGTAGGTACCCCAGCAATAGAAGTTACATTCTCTTCAATGGTAGACTGGGCAAGGCTTTCAATCTTTCCTTCCCACTCATCCATGAGCGCAATGCTTAATTCCGGAGTCCTAATCCACTGTCCCCAAAAAGGCGTATTCTGTAATAAAACCGCACTGAGGTCTCCGTATTGAATCTCTTCATTCACCTTGCTAATCTGATGACTTCCACCAATGACCAAGCTTTTGCCCGTGAGCAAATCGCTTTCATTATTGATATTATAGTATAGGGTGAGTACGTCTTTGGCCGCTTGAAAATGGTTGTCTTCTAAGCTTTCTTCTGTAATTGGAATAAACTTACTTTTCTCACTGGTGGTACCACTGCTTTTGGCAAACCAATTAACTGGTGTGTTCCAAAGCAATTGTTCCTCTCCCTCCATCAAGCGATTGATAAATGGTTTAAGGTCTTCGTATTCGTGAATGGGAATGGCTTCTTTGAATTTACGAATATTGAAGATTTCTTTCATCCCATAGCGTCTTCCAAACTCCGTGTATTGTCCGTGGGTAATCAGGTCTTGCAATACCTCGCGCTGAGCTGCAATGGGTTCATGCATCCATTGGTCAATTTTTCCCTGTCTGAGTCTTGCTAATCGGGATATGGCTGGGCTGAGTATTTTCATTGCTTCTACATTGGCAAAATAAGCAATGAAGTTGAGAATTCCGAAGGATTATTCTGTTGGATGGGCTTCAGAATCAGTTTGTTCGGTTACAACCTCTGCCATTGGTACATTTTCTTTTCCCATTTCAATGATCCAATCTTTTCGCTTGAGCTCAAAATTGGTACCCAGATACAATCTGCGCACTTTTTCATCGGCTGCCAGCTCCTCTGCGGTTCCATGACGGAAAATCTTTCCTTCAATCAACAGATAAGCTCGGTCACAAATGGAGAGTGTTTCGTTCACGTTATGATCCGTGATCAGGATACCTATATTCTTATACTTGAGTTTGGCCACCACACTTTGAATATCTTCTACGGCAATGGGGTCAACGCCGGCAAAGGGTTCATCCAATAAGATAAATTTGGGGTCAACGGCTAGGGCACGGGCAATTTCTGTTCTTCTTCTTTCGCCCCCACTCAAACTATCTCCATTATTGCCGCGCACATGGTGTAGGTGAAATTCATCCAAGAGGGATTCCAATTTATGCAATCGCTCTGCCTTGGTAAGCTTGGTCATTTCCAGAACAGCCATAATATTGTCTTCCACCGTTAACTTTCGGAATACACTAGCTTCCTGTGGTAGGTAACCAATACCCATCTGGGCCCTTTTGTACATGGGAAGTTTGGTAATGTCTAGATCATTTAGGTAAACACTACCCTCATCTGGTTTAATCAAACCCACCACCATATAGAAAGTAGTAGTCTTACCGGCGCCATTGGGGCCAAGTAAACCCACAATTTCTCCCTGTTCTACATTCACACTTACATGGTTTACAACGGTTCTACCCTTGTAGCTCTTGATCAGGTCTTTGGTATGGATGGTTAGGTTCATAAACTGCTGTAAAAATAGGATTGTTAGTAGGAAGATGGGGCATTAAGACCTAGTATTTTGTTATTGTTTTGGGTTTCTGCCTATTTTTGCCGCCATGAAAGTGATAGATCATATTGCTCAAGCTAAGGAGACATTGGTGTCTTTTGAAGTTTTGCCACCTTTAAAAGGCAAAACTATTAATACCCTGTATGACCATTTGGACCCCTTAATGGAATTCAAACCTTCTTGGATTAATGTTACCTATCACCGTAGTGAAACCATGTTCAAAAAGAAGACCGATGGCACTTTTGAACGCGTAGAAGTACGCAAACGCCCAGGAACCGTGGGTATTTGTGCGGCCATCATGAACCACTATAAAGTAGATGCTGTTCCTCATATTATCTGCGGCGGTTTTACCAAGCGTGAAACCGAAGACGCTTTAATTGACCTAGATTTCTTAGGAATAGACAATGTATTGGTGCTGCGTGGCGATGCTGCCAAAAATGAATCTGCTTTTGAACCTGAAAAAGACGGGAATCATTATGCCATTGACCTCTTGAGTCAGGTGAGCAATATGAATAATGGCATCTACCAAGACGAAGACATCAAGAGCGGTGGTAAAACCAAGTTCTGTATGGGCGTAGCTGGTTATCCTGAAAAACATTTTGAAGCACCCAACTTAGAAATAGACCTAATCAAACTCAAAGAAAAAGTAGACGCTGGCGCCGATTATATTATGACCCAGATGTTCTTTGACAACCAAAAATTCTTTGATTTTGTAACAGCTTGCAAGAATATGGGCATTAATGTTCCCATTATTCCGGGTCTAAAACCCATTACCAACAAGAAGCAATTGTCTGTGTTACCTAGGATTTTCCATGTAGACATTCCAACCGATTTGTCTAATGCCATTAGCAAGTGCAAGACAGACGCGGAATGTGAACAAGTGGGAACCGAGTGGTTGATCCAACAAAGCAAAGAACTAAAAGCTTTTGGTTCACCCGTACTCCATTACTATACTTTGGGCAAACCCAAAGTCATTTGGAATGTGGTGAAAAACGTGTTCTAACCAACGCCCTTTATTTAGTTCCTGATTTTATCTTGGCATCTATCAAGTCATTGAACTGATCCAAACTCAATTGTTTGGCAATGATTCTTTTGTCTTTATCCAACAAATAAATGGTTGGCGTTTTGTAAACGTCATAAAGTTGCTTGTAATTAGGCCTGCCCGCTTTTTCTTCCGCTATACGCGATGCCTTGGTTTGATAAGCTTGGATCCAAGAAGGGCTAATCTTTTTCTCAGCCAAGAATTTCTTCCAAGCAGGAATTTCATTCTCATAAATATTCACAGAAAACACAGCCACACCTTGATTTCTCCACTTGGCCTGATAGAATGAATCAAGTCTAGGAATTTCTTCCTTGCAATGACCACAATTGGGATCCCAAAATGCCACAATGGTAAAGGGTGATGTAAGATTATACAGTGAAACTGCCTTGCCTGTAGTATCGGTCAAATCCAATAGCGGTGCGGGTTGACCAAGTTGATTGGCCATTAAACTATAAGCCCTTTCTGTAATTGTTTTCTTTGATGCGGCATTGAGTAATACCGTATCGCCCTTGGCATAAAAATTTTCAAACAAGTACAAAAAGACTTTGTCTTGACCCATGAATTCTGGGTTAATATACTTGTTGGTAAACTTGGTTAATAAATATGGAAAAATCTCTTTGCCGGTTCTGGCAGAAAGCAAGATGTATTTTACTTCTGCAATTATACTATCCGGATCAGGGGTTACATAGAATTTAAAATAGTCATCCAATTTGGGTTCAAAAAATGGGGTGTGCAACAAACGATCGTCATTAAAATTTACATCGTCCCAGAAATGATCTTTTACATATCTATAGGGATAACTAGAATCTGGTACACCCTTCACCATGGGAATTGCCGGTGCCGTGGGTCGTTTCATGGTGTTGAACAACATGGCCAATAAAGACTTGGGGTATTGTTTTACAATGCTATTGCGATAGTCCTGCAAGTCTTTGTCTGCTGCAATAATTAAATCGCGCAAGCGGCTACTATCTGCCTTGGTAGTTGCGGCTTTGTATTGTTGTTCCAGGTCATTTAGTTTTTTTCCCTTCTCATTTGACACTTTAGAATAAGTGCGGAACAAATCATTATCGGCAGAGCCAGTGATTTTTACATCGTCTTTCTTGGCGGTATCTGCTACAATGCTAAAATGCTGCTGGTCACTAATCAATACTTCAAAAAGAATGCTATACTGGGGCGATACCACAAAATAAATGCCCCCCGTGAGTTTGGTATTTCCTTTGAACACACCCATACTCTTATCATCCAATATGGCAGAATCAATTAGGGCTCTTCCCTTACCATAGTTACTTCCTAGATAGATCTTGCAATTTTTCAATGGCGTTAAAGTAATGCTGATGTACTTGGGTGGTAAGTTGGATGATCCACCTGCACTTGGAACAGCTGGTTTCTTTACCTGCGCCAACGCTACTTGTGCCAATACCAACAAGAGGATAGGGAAGATTCTTTTCATAAAAACATGGAATTGGGTATAAAAATAGTCTGGATTACATTTGCACCCGTGAGAAAACAGAAAAAAAGCATAGTACTAGAAGAATTGTTGGTGGAAGATTACGCCGCCGAGGGCAAATCATTGGCCCGTTTTGAAGGCAAAGTAGTCTTTATAGAGGGTGCAGTACCCGGAGACCTAGTAGACGTTCAGTTATCCAAGAACAAAAAAGACTGGGCCGAAGGTCATGTAGTAAAATACCATAGTTATTCAAAAGACAGGGTAACACCTTTCTGCAGCCATTTTGGGGTTTGTGGTGGTTGCCAATGGCAGATGTTGCCCTATGAAAAACAATTGTTCTATAAAACCAAACAGGTGGCTGATAACCTAACCCGGATTGGTAAAGTGGTACTTCCAGAGATGATGCCCATTATTGGTGCGGCACAAACTGAACAATATAGAAACAAAATTGAATACACTTTTGGTACTAAGACCTATATCCCATCGGCTCAATTTAGATTAATGAAGGCCGAGGGTGTTTCTTTTGACGATCTTCCAGGTGGTGCTGGTTTTCACGTGCGTGGTTTTTTTGACAAAGTGGTAGAGATTGATACCTGTCATTTACAAGAAGAACCCACCAACCTGATTCGCAAATTTGTGGCAGCTTATGCCATTGAAAGAAACCTTCCTTTTTATGACGTGCGCAAGCACCAGGGTTGGTTACGCAATATGTTTATTAGAAACAGTACTATTGGGGAACTGATGGTCAATATTGTGTTTGGATACGAAGACTTAAACAACCAGAAAGCCTTGATGGACTTGGTTTTGAAGGAGTTTCCGCAGATTACTACTTTGTTGTACACCATCAACACCAAACACAACGATAGTCTCTTTGATCTTTATCCTCAAACCTATTTTGGACCGGGATATATTTTGGAGAAGCTAGAAGATTTTCAATTCAAAATCAGCCCCAAGTCCTTTTTCCAGACCAATACCAAACAGGCCGAAAGACTCTATCAAGTAACCCGCGATTTTGCTGAACTAAATGGCAGTCAAACTGTTTATGACTTGTATTGTGGCACCGGAAGCATTGGCATTTTTGTGAGTAAACAGGCAAAAAAGTTGGTAGGTGTAGAAGTAGTAGTAGAAGCCATTGAAGACGCCAAAGAGAATGCGGCACTCAACAATTTAGATAAAACGGCTTTTTTTGCTGGTGACGTGATTGAGATCTGTGACGATGCGTTTTTTGAAACCCATGGCAAACCAGATGTGATTATCACTGACCCTCCAAGAGCGGGTATGCACGAGAAATTGGTGCGTAAGCTTTTAGAGATTGCTGCTCCAACCATTGTTTATGTGAGTTGCAACCCAGCTACACAGGCAAGAGACTTAAATTTATTAGACGAAAAATACACGGTAGAGAAAATACAACCTGTTGACATGTTTCCTCATACCTTGCATATTGAAAATGTGGTGCAACTAAAATTGCGTACCAATTGATCCATTACCCATGACTGAATTCAGACCAAGCAGATTTGAAATCCTGCCCACTATTGTCAAAAACCTCTTGATCATTAATGGTCTTTTCTTTTTGGCGCAAACCACTTTCAAGTCTTCATTAGGCATTTCATTAGAAAATGTATTGGCCCTTCATGCTTGGCAAAGTAGCTTATTTCGCCCTTGGCAATTGATTACGCATATGTTTCTGCACGGAGACTTCTGGCATATTTTTGGAAATATGTTTGCCGTTTGGATGTTTGGCTCTGTATTGGAAAATCTTTGGGGACCCAAGCGATTCCTCTTGTTTTATGTTATTTGCGGTTTGGGTGCAGCTTTGATGCACTTGTTATTTTTAAGTTATGAAGTAATTCCGCTAATGACTGATTGGGCGGCATTGGTGCAGGCTCAGTCATCTGGTGTGGGTCTTTCAAAAGCAGTTTATGCATTTAGTGACCATCACCCTGGTGTTTTAAATAGTCAATTGGATTTGGCCAATCATGTTATTGCCAATCCTACAGACGTTGCGGCGGTAAACCAACTCATGGGTTGGATTCAATCCTATTATGAAGCCAACCTGAACACGGCTACTATTGGTGCTAGTGGAGCAGTTTTTGGTTTGTTGGCAGCCTTTGTCTACCTTTTTCCCAATACATATATTTACTTGTATTTCTTGGTTCCTGTTAAAGCCAAATGGATGGGAATAGGCTATTTTGCTTATGAATTATACTATGCTGTTCAAAACAGTGGCGGAGACAATGTTGCCAGATGGGCACACGTAGGTGGAGCCATTGTGGGTTTACTAATTGTCATGACTTGGAACAAAAAGAACAGAAAAACGTTTTATTGATACCAGTAAGGTTTACAAAATTCAAATATGGCAGAAAACACCTATAAAACCAATCGGGGAATTCTCCTAGGACAGGACAATAATGCATTGGTATACTTAATAGCCATTAACCTCTTGGTTTTTGTATTTCTCACTTTTATCAAGATCATTTATTACCTCTCAGAAATTCCCATTGATTTCTTTTACAGACAAATCATGGATTGGTTTACCCTTCCGGGGATGGGAGAAAAATTAGCAACCAGACCCTGGGTACTTTTTACCTATATGTTCACTCATGGAAGCATCTGGGGTTTAATCAGTTCCTTGCTTTGGCTTTGGTGTTTTGGATATATACTTCAAGACCTTACGGGCAATAACAAACTGATTCCTATTTATCTCTATGGGGGTTTTGTTGGAGGCTTGGTTTTCTTTTTAACCGTGAACCTATTTCCTGTATTAGCCAACCATCTTCAAAACATTGAACCAATGGTAGGTGCCGGCGCCGCCGTTATGGCCGTTGCCGTTGCCACAACTACCTTGGCGCCGGATTATAGAATCTTCCCTCTGATCAACGGAGGTATTCCACTTTGGGTTTTGATGGTCATTTTTGTGGCCATAGATTTTGCCACCCTTGCTTCTAGCAATGCAGGCATGGGTGCGGCCCATCTTTTCGGCGGTGCTATGGGATTTTTGTATATTAGACAACTACGCAGAGGTTCTGATTGGGGAGCTTGGATGACCCGTTTATGGGAATGGTTGGACGATTTGTTTAGTCCTGAAAAAAAGCACCGCAATACCAAGAGCGCAGACAAACATTTTTATCAAACAGGGAAAAAACCATTTGAAAAAACACCCAACCTTACCCAACAAAAATTGGACGAAATCTTAGACAAGATTAATCAACAAGGTTACCAGTTTTTGACCGATGAGGAAAAAGCATTTTTAAAAAGAGCCAGCAAGGAAGACCTTCTATGATTAGCATCCGCACCATATTCAAATCCATTGTTTTTTTTGGGGGTATTGTTTGCACGCTTGTTTATCTCTATTCCTGTCTAACACCCTATATTAGTCCTATAGATTGGCATTATTTAAGTTTTGCGGCACTCTTCTTTCCAATTTTGTTGGCAGCTATGTTGGGTTGGACCTTTGTCTCCATTATTTGGTTTAGAAAATACAGCCCCGTGTTTATCATCTGTTTGGCATTGGGCTATCAAAACATCATCAGTGTTTTTGCATTTCATCCCGGTAAGGATTTTCAGACTCAAAAGGATTCTGGTTCAATAAGGGTTTTGTCTTGGAACGTAAATAATTTCAATACCAATGCTATAGACAAAGACCCAAAGGCCTTAGACATGATTCAGTTTATGCAGGCCCAACATCCTGATATTATTTGCTTACAAGACTTTTCAGAATTATACTGGGGTAAGTTTGGACCTACCATTGATTCCATTAAATCTTTCACTGGTTTGCCCTACCATTTTTTTAGCGAGGCCGATTCCAATTATGGTGTGATCATGATTTCTCGATGGCCATTCTTAAATAAGCAATCGGTTCCTTATTCCAATATCAATAACACAGAATCCTTACAGTACGCAGATATTCAAACACCCAATCAAGTATTGCGAGTATATAACACCCACTTGGCTTCAATGAATATTCATGTTGAAGTAATGGATGAAACACATGTGAACCAACTAAAGTTTCTGGATAAAAACAAAGAGATTCTGATGAAAAAAGACAAGCTCTATCGCATGGCTTTTTTTGACAGATTACACGTACAACAGGCACAATTGGTGAAACGTAGTTTAGACAGTTGTAGATTACCCTTCATCTTTACTGCCGACTTAAACGCAGTTCCATCTAGTTTTGTTTACCAGCATTTGAGCAAGGGTTTGAACGATGCTTTTCTGGAAAAAGGTTTTGGTTTAGGAAGAACTTATGACAGTCTTTCTCCTACACTTCGCATTGATGTGGTGTTAACCAGCAAGAACATTGAGACCAAACAGATTAAAACTCCAAGAATTCACGAGAGTGATCATTTACCCATTATCACGGATATTCATTTGAAACCCTGATTTTTTGTATTTTGTGGGCATGGCAAAAAATGTTTTTCGCCGCGCATTTAAAACGCTCTGTCTTTCCATTACCTTGATAGTGGTGCTATTATTCTTGGTAGCGTGCCTGTCTCCCTATGTTAATCCTGCAAATTGGTGGTTGAATGGGTTCACGGGTTTAATTGTGCCCTACTTAATAATTCTGTTATTCTTTGCCATGATTTTTTGGTTGATTGTAAAACCAATAATGGCATGGCTCCCTTTTTTAAGTCTTTGCCTAGGATGGCAGCAAATAGAAGCTGTATTTGCTTGGCATGCAGGGTCTGGATTTACCAAAAAAAAGCATGAACTAAACCTACGTTTGATTGATTGGAATGTGCAAAGTTTTAATGGTCTTACTCAAAACAAAGAAACTAGAAGACTTATCAGGACAGACGTAGCTGAGAGTATTTTAAAGCTTCAGCCAGATATCATTTGTCTTCAAGAATTCAATACTAGCTTAGGTAGTGTAGACAATATCTCATTATTTAGTAAAACCCACCCTTACCATTTTTTTTCAAAAGATTATATTAGGCACAAGGGCAATTACTTGAGTGGCAGTATCATCTTTTCCAAGTATCCCATTATTGACACCGGAAGAGTAGCTTATCCTGTTGCAGAAAGCTTGATTCACGCCGATATTAAAAAAGGAGATGACACTATTCGAGTCTTCACAACCCACTTACAGTCATTTAAGTTTCAGAAAAATGACTATGCCGATATTGAGAAAATTCGGGATCAGGATGAAGAAACCGTTAGCGCTTCAAAGAACCTTTTTAGAAAAATGAAACTGGCTTTTTCTAGAAGGGGTATTCAGTCAGACCTAGTTAGAGAAGCCAGAGACAAAAGCCCTTTTCCAAGTATTGTTTGTGGTGATTTTAATGATGTGCCCAATTCCTATACCTATTTCAACATTAAAGGAGACTGGCAGGATGCCTTTCTAAAAAAGGACTTTGGCATTGGCCGAACCTTTGTTTCCTTGGCCCCCACACTGCGTATTGACTATATTTTGGTAGACAATCATTTCTCCGTGCGCCAGTTTGATATGGTAGACGAAGACCTTTCTGACCACGTGATGTTGGTGACAGATCTGCGTTTGAAAAAATAAAATACCGTATCTTGCAGTCCATGTTTTTTCTGAGTCATACCTGCTGTTGTTGTTGCTGCTGTTAATTCAGCCCCTATTTTATTGCAGACAACCCAACCATTTTCCAATCTTTTCAAGTAACAAACATGTCACTCAAAGTATATAATTCACTTAGCAGACAAAAAGAAGACTTTAACCCCATTAACCCACCCTATGTGGGAATGTATGTTTGCGGACCAACCGTAAGTGGTGAAAGTCACCTAGGTCATGCACGCCCCTTTATTACATTTGATATTGTCTATAGATACCTGATGCACTTGGGTTATAAAGTGCGTTATGTGCGCAATATTACTGATGCTGGTCACTTTGAAGAAGAGGGAAGAGTAGCGGAAGACAAGATTAGCAGCAAAGCCATTTTAGAAAAACTGGAACCCATGGAGCTGGTGCAGAAATACACCAATCTCTACCATTGGGCCATGAGTCAATTTAACAACCTGCCTCCAAGTATTGAGCCAACTGCCACAGGTCATATTGTAGAACAGATTGAGATGATTAAAAAAATCATCGCAGATGGATATGCTTATGAAGTCAATGGTTCTGTGTACTTTAACGTTGAAAAATACAATACCGATTTTTCTAAACAAGGTAAGCCTTATGGTATGCTGAGCGGTAGAAATATTGACGAGCAATTAGATACTACTCGTGAGTTAGAAAACCAGGATGAAAAAAGAAATAGAAATGATTTTGCACTTTGGAAAGCAGTTCCTCCAGAACATATCATGCGCTGGCAAAGCCCATGGGGAGAGGGTTTCCCGGGTTGGCATATTGAGTGCTCAGCCATGAGTACCAAATATTTGGGTCAAGAATTTGACATTCATGGAGGTGGTATGGACCTACAATTCCCACACCATGAATGCGAGATTGCACAGAGCACGGTTTGCAATCACAAAACGCCTGCGCGTTATTGGTTGCACAATAATATGATTACCATTGAGGGTAAAAAAATGGGAAAAAGTTATAACAATGTTGTGAAACTCACAGAATTGTTTAGTGGCAGTAGCCCTGTGCTGGTGCAAGCTTATTCTCCCATGACTATTCGCTTCTTTATTTTACAAAGCCATTATCGCGGCACCATCGACTTTAGTAATGAAGCATTACAAGCTTCTGAAAAAGCATTTAAAAGATTGTGGGAAGCACACGAATGGTTTGCTAAATATACCATTGCAGAACAGTCTGGAACTGACGCAACATTGGATGAAAAAGTGCAACAGCTTGTACAAGAATTTGCTGTCTTCATGGACGATGATTTTAGCACCCCAAAGGTCTTAGCCAATATGTTTGACTTGGTATCCATTATTAATTCTATCAAAGACAAGCATATTGTAGAAACTGCCATCAGTAGCAATACTTTGAAATTATTGCAAACCCAATTGAAAGTTTATATAGAAGACGTATTTGGATTGGTGAGTGAGCGTCAAGGAGACGGTGCCCAATTAGACGGGGTATTGCAACTCTTGATCAGTATTAGAAAAGACGCCAAAAGCAAACGCGACTTTATGACCAGTGACAAAATCAGAAATGAATTGGCTGCCTTGGGTGTTCAATTAAAAGACGAGAAAGACGGGGCTACCAGCTATACAGTGGCATAGCCTAGTGGTTACAGTCATCTGCATGAGCGTGGTTATGTACCCGGCAAAACCTAAAATTGAGCCAGTGACCAGCCACTATAAAAGCTACTGCAGGAAAGAGCAACCATAATTGCCATTGGTGCCAGATTACTTTTGCTAATAGTAATAAAATCCCCACCGTAAAAAGAACCATGGGTTCATAACGGTGGTGGTGTTTTTTCCTGCCATGGTAGAGCGCATATATGCCCACTACAAAAGCAAGTGCTACCATAAAATACTCAAATCGGAGGTTGTCAATGATATTCACGCCAAAGAGGGGAAGGGAGCTCAAAAACAGGGGTAGAATGGCACAATGAATGGCACAAGCTACAGATGTAGTAATCCCCAAAGCGTCCCAATTGATTTTAATTGACATAATAAGAGGGCAAATATACACAAATGCAACTTTGTTGCAAAATATTTTAGGATTCCCGCCTTTTTGATGCTGTAAGCCCATCCCTCCCTACCTTTGTGCCAATTATTGAATTATGAATAAAAAACTGGTTGCCTATCTCTTGTTTTTTCTGGTCTTGGTCTTGGGATTTTACTATTTCCTGTTCCGTGGTAATGATTTTTGGAGAGCCAAATTGCCAGTGATTAGTTATACCAAACCCTTTCAATTTACTACCCAAGACGGTCTTCCCTTTTCGGACAGAGATATGTTGGGTAAGGTAACCGTGGTAGAATATTTCTTTACCAATTGTAAGAGCATCTGCCCAAAGATGAATACCAATATGAAAGAGATTTATGCTGCTTTCAAAGATGAACCAGACTTTATGATCCTTTCTCATACCTGTGATCCCGAGAGAGATACGGTTGCCCGTATGAAAGTGTATGCAGATTCATTGGGCGCCGATACCCGCAAATGGCAGTTCCTCACTGGTAGAAAAGATAGCTTATATAACATCGCGCGGAGCGCATACTTATTGGATGACCCAAAAAACAGCTTGGACAAAATTGAAGACCAGTTTATCCATACCCAATTTTTTGCCTTGGTAGATAAAGACGGTAAAGTACGCGGACAAGTTTATGATGGTTTGAAAAGCGCTGAATTGGAGCAACTCAAAAAAGACATCCGTATCTTGTTGGATGAAAAAGCCGGCACTGGCAATTTTGTCAACGGGATTTTCAACAACAACCCAAGGTAATTCATGCATCCAAGAATTATTGATACCCTAAAAAGAAGCCAGTTAAGTGTTACGGATAGCCGCAAGAAAATTCTTGAGCTTTTTCTACAACGCAAAGCTGCTTTGGCTCACGCCGATATTGAACAACATAGCGGTGATGAATTTGACCGCGTAACCATTTATAGAACTTTGCAGACCTTTGTTGAAAAAGGGATTTTGCATACCATTCCCTCTTCTGATAATTCTGTCAGGTACGCACTCTGCAAAGACGCATGTACAGAAGGACATCACCATGACAATCACGTACACTTTATGTGTGATGTTTGTGGCACTACTTATTGTCTAGATCATGTAAGTGTTCCTGCAGTGCAATTACCTGCAGGATACCAAGTGCATCAACTAGATCTGGTGGCCAGTGGTACTTGTATCAAATGCCAATAACTAAGCGCAAACTTTAAACCCCTAAAACAGACCTGATGATATTAGTAACCGGCGCAACAGGATTGGTAGGCTCACACCTAGTTAGCCAGTTGGTATCAAAGGGAGAACCCGTTAGGGCCATCTATAGAACTTCTATACCAAGCATTTCTGGAGCAGAAAAAATTGACTGGTTTCAGGCCGATATCTTAGACGTTGTAGCATTAGAAGCCGCTATGGAAGGTGTTACAGAAGTTTATCATTGCGCAGCCATTGTTTCTTTTAGTGCAAAGGGCCAAGAAGCCATGCACTTGACAAATATTGAGGGCACGGCTAATATAGTAAACGCTTCCAAAGATGCAGGGATTAGAAAAATGGTCTTTGTGAGTTCGGTTGCAGCCTTGGGAAGAATCCGAACCGACCAAGCCATTAATGAGACCATGGATTGGACAGAAGAAACTTCTAATAGTGAGTACGGCAAAACTAAATACCTGGCCGAAATGGAGGTCTGGAGGGGCATTGGAGAAGGATTGAATGCAGTGATTGTAAATCCCGTAATTATTCTAGGTTCCGGCGATTGGAGCAAAGGATCTTCTGCCATTTTCAAATCGGCCTATGACCAGTTTCCTTGGTATACAGAAGGAAGTAGTGGTTTTGTAGACGTAGTAGATGTAGTAGCTGCCATGCAGGCGTTAATGGCATCTGAGCTTAGCGCACAACGTTATATTTTGAGTGGAGCCAATCTAGGCTATCGCGATGTATTCAACATGATTGCTGATGGATTTGGCAAAAAACGACCACACTTAAAAGTGAGTCCACTGCTAGCAGAAATTGTTTGGCGATTAGAAGGCATTAAATCTATGTTCACAGGTAAGCAACCCTTACTTACCAAAGAAACATCGCGCACAGCAAGGGCCAAAGTGGTTTTTGACAATAGTAAATTATTAAAAGCCCTACCCAATTTTCAATACCATGCACCAGTTGATTCCATCAATCGCATTTGCTCTGAGTTGAAAAAAATACATAACTTGTAGGAAGCAGATCCTTTGAAAAAATCCAACTTTTATACCATTCTTTTTCTTGTAAGCCTTATATGGCATGCTGCTTCCTTGAATGCGCAAACCCTGCAAGAGCCCGCAGAACAAAAACCTGCTATACTCTTGGGACCAAGTTCTCCCAAATTGTTGGAGCAAGCGCCTTTTGCCAAATGGTTCATCCCCAATTTTGAAAAATACCAAGTAGACAGTTCCTTGATTCCAGCTATTAAAAAAGCATTCAAAGGTAAGCGAATGGAATTTTTTGTAGGTACTTGGTGCGGAGAAAGCAGGGCCGATATGCCCGGTGTTTTGAAAATTTTACAAGCTGCTGGAGTAGATAGCAGTCAATTCAATTTGATTTTTTTGAATAATAGCGGAACCATGAACCGCCAAAGTCCAGGACACGAGGAGCAAGGAAAAAACATTGTACGCGTGCCTACTTATATTCTATACAAAGGCAAGAAAGAAATTGGCAGAATCATTGATGCACCCAAAGAAACATTTGAAAAAGACCTCTTGAAAATATTAACGGGCAAACCCTATACACCGCATTTTAGTGATTTGATTTTATAAAGAACCATTTCTTTTATTGATTTTAGAATCAAATGAATTGGTTAACTTGTAGCAACGCCTAGTTTGAAAAACTTATTAGCAGTCATATTATCCATCGCCCTTTTTGCACCTCCCTATGCAAAGATGATGCTCTATGCAGACTGCTCTTTCAAGGCCATGATGAATGAAGACCCACGCTTTTGTGATTGTAGTAAAATCATTGATGTAGCTGCTTACCCCAGTACCGATGGTCAATCAGAAAAGCAACAAAACCTAGAACAAAAAACAGATTGGAAATACCTAGCTCAAGAAAAATTTCAGTTTCAAACATCTCTACATACTTCTGCTGCAAGCTTTCAAACCAAGCAGAACAATAAGATACCCATCCAGCACTTAGGATCTGTGTTTCATCCTCCCAAGCCATAGGATTACATATCAGTAAATCCTATTTATCAATTCTAATTAACATCAGATGAAACCATTCATGCTGGTGATCGTCACTATGTGGCTGATCTCCTGTAACCATACTCGTATGGTTCAAACCAACGCGCCTACTAATCAAACAAACACAGTTAATACCACCCATTTGTTGGGCGTACATCCCATAGCAGATTTGCGTCAAGCACCTTTTGCTGATTGGTTCCTACCAAACTATCAAGCCTACCAACCAGATAGTTTGCTAATTCCCAAAATCAAGGAATTACTAAAGGGCAAAACCCTGCAAATTTTTCTAGGCACTTGGTGTGGCGATAGTAAAAGAGAAGTCCCCCGTATGCTGAAGATCTTATCAGCGGCAGGCTTTGATAGCAATAAGTTGCAAATGGTCTTTGTAAACAACACCCCTGATCAATACAAGAAAAGTCCAGGCCATGAAGAGCAAGGAAAAAATATTGTACGTGTTCCTACTTTGATTATCTACAAAGACAAAACCGAAATTGGCCGCTTCATTGAGTATCCCAAAGAGTCCATTGAAAAAGACCTACTCAAGATTCTTTCAGG
>CALRXZ020000017.1:0-43645 GCA_943372255.1 Chitinophaga pinensis | reverse complement strand
AATTGAAGACACCATACTTTCTGAAACTAAGCGTTGGGTAATGATAGCTCCCCCCGGAAATTCCAACACCAGCTTGTTATTGGCAAAAGCAGCAACCCCTGAACAGCAGACCCGCATTGGTAATCAAACCGGTGGTCGGGTTTTTCTGTTTTTGTATACCGATGATTTTTGGAGAGACCATAACCGAATGATTGCAGATGGAATTAGTTTTGTGAGACCTCCTGCAGAAGAGGAGTATGGAATTGTAGCTGTATTTGAAGACCTTTATGGAAATCTTTGGGACCTTATTCAACCTATAAAAAAATAGTCATGTCATACTTGCCAGCAAACAACAGATACCAAAAGATGGAATACCGCCGTTGCGGCGTTTCCGGTATTCGCTTACCCGAAATTTCACTAGGCCTCTGGCATAATTTTGGGGGAGTAGATACTTTTGAAAATTTTAGAAAGATTTTGTGGAGGGCTTTTGATACAGGGATCACCCATTTAGACCTAGCCAACAACTATGGTCCTCCTCCAGGATCAGCTGAAGAAAATTTTGGTATTATTTTGAAAAAGGATTTTGCCGGCTATCGCGATGAAATGATCATATCTACCAAGGCTGGTTTTACTATGTGGGACGGGCCTTACGGCGATTGGGGCTCTAGAAAATACTTGCTTTCTAGTTTGGACCAAAGTTTAAAAAGAATGGATTTGGACTATGTAGACATTTTCTACTCTCATAGACCTGATCCTGAAACACCTTTGGAAGAAACCATGGGAGCATTAACTTCAGCTGTACAACAAGGTAAAGCCTTGTATGTAGGAATTTCAAATTATCCCGCAGATCTTGCTGCAAGAGCCATTGAAATTCTGAAAGCTTCTGGTACCCCTTGTCTGATACATCAACCAAAATATAGCATGCTAGTGCGATGGGTAGAAGAAGGTTTGATGAATGTATTGCAAGATAAAGGGGTGGGATGTATTGCTTTTTCTCCATTGGCTCAAGGGCTGTTGACCAACAAGTATTTAAAAGGCATTCCTGCTGATTCAAGGGCTGGAAAAGAACATGGAGCACTTCAAAGCGCTGCTATTACGCCAGAATTATTGACCCAATTGCAAGCATTGCAAAATATTGCTGAACGCAGAAATCAATCCTTGGCTCAAATGGCAATTGCTTGGTTATTAAAAGACCAACGCGTTACATCTGTATTAATTGGAGCAAGTTCCGTGGCACAATTAGATGACAATTTGCACGCACTTCAAAACAAGTCATTTAGTGTTGAGGAATTTGACGCTATTGAAACCATATTGGCTAACAAGCCCAACCATTAACCTTGATTAACCATTGGCCCATATTCATTAACACTTGATTTGAATGGGTTGCAGTAGTTTTAGCCAAACTAATTGGATGAATAGATTTTTATTGGTGTTACTAGCAACCTGTTTTTTTTTAGTAACCAACGCACAAAAGCCAACAGGCACCATTAAGGGAATAGTCATGGATACCGCTTCCAAGCGCGGACTTTCCTATTCAACTATATCACTAGTACAGGCAAAGGATTCCTCTTTGATTAGTTTTATGAGGGCCGACTCAAGCGGTGGATTTCAAATAAAGAATATCGCCAAAGGCAATTATTTGGTATCTGCGTCCTATGTTGGATTTGTACCTGTATGGTTACCCGTGAATATGAAAGAGGGGGAAACGGTTAGTCTTGGTGTTATGGCCATGACAGATGTAAACAGTGCTTCCGCAGTAACTGTAAATGCAAAGCGCGCACCCGTTGTCATGAACAACGATACACTGGAATTTAATACTGAAAATTTTAAAACTCAGCCCAATGCGGTAGTAGAAGACCTGCTTAAAAAACTGCCAGGTGTAGTGGTAGATGCCGATGGAACCGTACGGGTAAATGGTCAAAAAATTAATCGGGTATTGGTGAATGGGAAAGAGTTTTTTACGGGAGATCCCAAATTAGCCACCAAGAATTTAGACGCGGATGCGGTAGATAAGGTGCAGGTTTTTGACAAGAAATCTGATAGGGCAGCTTTTACAGGAGTAGATGATGGTCAATCAGAAAAAGCCATCAACCTCAAACTCAAAAAAGACAGGAATAAATCTTTGTTTGGCAAAGTTGCTGCTGGAGCAGGTACGGATCAAAGATTTGATGCTCAGACCAATATCAATAAATTTAATGGAGACCAACAGATTTCTTTGTTGGGTATGGCCAATAATACCAACAGACAAGGGTTTAGCATTAATGATGTGCTTAATTTTTCTGGTGAACTCTCAAGAGGCATGCGTTCTGGTGGTGGTATCAATATTAAAATAGGAGGTGGTGATGATAATGGATTACCCGTTTCTGGACTTGGTCAGAATCAGCAAGGGGTGGCCAAAACCTTTGCAGGGGGGATTAATTTTAATGATAGTTGGAAAAAGAAAACGGATGTGAACGGGTCTTTTATAGCTTCTGATGTTGACCTGAGCACAGATAGAAGTTCTAATAGACAGAACCTACTTCCCGGAAATAGTTTTGATTATGTTTCCAATAGCACTGGTCAGAAAAGGGTGCAGCAACAACGCGCCAATTTTAGTATTGACCAAAAAGTAGATAGTTTTATTTCTTTTAAAATTGTACCCCAAATTACCCTTCAACAAAATGACAATAATAGCCGTAGTCAATATGTGAGCACAGATGCAAAAGGGGTAAGAATCAATGACGGTAGCAGTGAGAGTAGCACTAGGTCAGAAGCTACCAATTGGGTCACCAATGCACAGTATAGACAAAGACTGAAAAAGAAGGGTAGAACCATTTCTTCTAATCTCAATTGGAATGATAATACTAGTACTCAAACTGGAGCTTTGTTGAATAAGAATAGTTTTTATGTATCAGGGGTATCTTTAAAAGATAGCATAACCAATCAAAGAAATAGTAGAGACGCACATAGTAGCAGCTTTGGCGGAAACCTAATTTACACAGAGCCTGTTGGAAAAAAATCGCTCTTAGAGTTTAGTGTATTTTATAATAGTTCAAAGGGTAAGAGTATTAGAAAAGCCTATGATTATAACGCGGCTACCGGAAAATATGACCTCTTGAACAAATTGCAAAGCAATGACTTCAATAATAATTTTGAATATGGTGGAGGCGGAATTTCTTGGAGAAGTAACCAAAAGAAAATCAATTATACACTCGGAACTTCTTTACAAACTACCAGTTTGGTAAGTACCAATAATACCAATGGAAATAGCATTCAGCAAAAAATCACAGATTTTTTGCCTAGTCTGAATTTGCAATATAAATTGAATAGTACCCGCAACCTAAGTTTGAATTATAATACTTCTACACAGAACCCCGCTACTGCTCAATTGCAACCCATTATAGACGTATCTGATCCCTTAAATACCTATACTGGAAATCCCAATTTGAAAAGAACCTATGTTCAGAACCTAAGCCTGAATTATTTTAACGCCAATACCTTTACTCAAAGTAATTTCTTTGCCTTTGTTTCTGCATCAAAATCTGATAATGCCATTGTGAATTCAGATATTGTACAAACAAATGGTGCAAGAATCAGCAGCCCAATAAATGCAGATGGGGTCTATAATTTATTTGCCAACGCAGATATGGGATTCCCTATCAAAAAACTCAAATCAAGAATAGATATAGGTATAGGGTCTAGTTATATGAACAATATTTCCTTTATAAACTTAGCAAAGAATACTATTGTCAATTCTAGTATTGGTCCCAACCTGAGCTGGTCATATGGAAATGATACAAAATTTGATTTGCGTCTTTCTGCAAGGTTAAATTTTAGTAATATAGAATACAGTTTACAGCCTCAGTTGAACAGCCATTACTTACAACAGATTTATGGTCTAGAAACCAATAATACATTGCTTTGGGGCATATTATTGAACAATAATTTTAACTATACCATTAATACGGGGAGGGCCGATGGATACAACCTGAATCTACCACTTTGGAATGTTTCTATGGCTAAATCATTCTTAAAAAACAACCGAGCAGAGATCAAGTTTTCTGTCTTTGATTTATTGAACAAGAATGTGGGTGTTTCTAGAAATGCATCGCAGAATTATATAGAAGACTCGCGTTACAATGTATTACAACGCTATTTCATGCTAACTGCTAGTTACCGATTAAATAAAGCCGGTTCAACCACTGGCGGTGCAAGGGTAGTGGTTAGATCAATGGGGAATTAAAACTGAATCATGTAGACGCAAAGCGTCTTATTCTTTTAGAACTATCATCAAGTATATTTTGTTTAAATAAAGCCAACAAAAAAGCCGTACAGTTGATAACTGCACGGCTTTTTTTATAGGAATGTCTCGTCCTGAAATAATGATTAATTATCACTCCTGCGGAACATAGATGGTCCACCTTGATTTTGCATCATCTGCTGCATCAATTTGCGGTACTCTTCTTGGGTAACTACTTTCCCTTTTTTTGGTTCTTTTAGTTCTTTGGCATCAACTGTGGCTTTAATTTCTTTTGCGGTATAAACCGTTCTGCCATTGTCAATATCTAATTCTAAAATCACACCAGGTAATTGGCCATAGCTTTCAGGACCTACAGGACTAATAAGATTATCCGCAAACCATGCTACTACTTCCCAATCCTTTGGAGGAGCTGCTTTTTTAATAGTGGTATCGGTGGTAGCTGCACCAGGACCACCCATGGTAACCATACGCATTCCCATTACTGCTGCAGGGATTTTCCTGGTTGCTTTATGACAGGTTTGGCCAAGGATCTGTTTTGTTTCCATGCTCAGTTTCCATGGCTGAGGCTTGATGCTGTCTAAAATCAAGAAATTTTTTCCACCTAATTCCGTACTTAGAATAGATTTTGACTGGCTAAAATTTTTGTACAAATCGCCACCATCATTGCCAAAACGCATGATCATTCTGGGGCCACCACCACCACCACCAGCAAATGGATCTGGTGCTTCATCATCAGGTATTGCCTTATAAACTGAAATGCTATCGCTGAACAACAACATATGTTTGCTGGTTCTAAATTCGGGCATCATGGCACGCATTTGTTCATCAGTAATAGTTTTGTACATATTGATCTTGCGTTCAAACACAATGGTTCCTTCTTTTTGCTGGGCGTTGGCCATCAGAAAACCTGTTAAGCAGGTAAGGGATAGTAAAACTTTTCGCATGTAAATTGGTTTAAGCATCAAATCTATACATTGAGGCGTTAACATAGCTTGATTATTGGTTAATTTAGGTTAATGAAAGTTTTATTGGGTTGATTAGCCAATTATCTTTGAGCTGTAAACAACCATATGTTCCAATTTTCCATTTCTAAACTAGGGGTTTCCAGAATGCTGATGGTAGCTGCAATTTTACTAATTGTGGCTTTTCAGACATATTGGTTACAGAAACTCTATATGGAAGAAGCGGCGGGATTTAAGAAAACAACAGATATTGTTTTCAGGGAAACCATGTACAAAGTACAGGCCCAACGCCTAAAAAAAGACTCCCTTTTTTATCAAATTATTCCTGAGGAAAATAATTTCTTGGGCGATGTAGCAGACCTTGTTTCTAAGAAATTGCCAGAAATCAGAATCAATACCAAGAATAAACAGTCTAAGGAAATGGTGATTTCCATGAATGAAAACGGCTTGAGTATGGAGTCCCCAAATGACAAGAAAGGCTCTGGCAGTTTCAAGTTTCGCTTTAATGGCCCAGTAACAACCATAGATGAAGACTCAGTAACAGAGAAAAGACCCGTAGTCATCATTCGTAGCAGAATGGATTCTTTAGTTAAGTCAGGTGTAAAGTCTGGCAATATTAATATTACCCAATTAATCCAAGAAGGCATCAGGATGGGTATGTCAGAAGCAAAGGAACATACACCAAAAATCAGTTTTCATGCAACCGATGAACTGGATTCGGTATCTGAATTCATTAGGTCGGAACAGCCTATAGCTCCACCTAGACCAGCTTCACAAAAGGTAAGACGAATGACTCAGGATTTTCTAGTAAAATCCCGAACACTAAATGATACCATTTCTATTCCACAAATAGATTCTGCCTATAAAATAGCTTTGTCCAATGCAGGGATCAATGCTGCTTTTAGTATTAAAAGGGATAGTTTGTTTAGACCAGATTCTATTGCAGGTTTGCATTTTAGCACGTCTAAAGTACCTGTAGGGTTTTTGAGTAAGAATGCCTACCAAGCAAGTTTTGAAGCCCCTACCAGTTTTCTGATGCGCAAAATTGCCCCTCAAATTTTACTCTCTTTATTACTAGTAGCATTTACCTCTATTAGTTTTCTTTTCCTATATAGAAACCTATTGGCACAAAGAAGGCTGACTCTCATGAAAAATGACTTTATCAGTAATATTACACATGAACTAAAAACGCCTATTGCAACTGTGAATGTGGCTATTGAAGCACTTAGAAATTTTGATGCATTACAAAGCCCAGAGCGGACCAAAGAATATTTAGACATTTCTGCTTCTGAATTGCAAAGACTGAGCCTTTTGGTTGACAAAGTATTGAAACTGTCTATGTTTGAAAACAAAGACATTGAATTGCAAAAATCTCATTTTAACCTAAAGGAATTGGTAGAAGAAGTTATGCATAGTATGAGATTGCAGTTCCAAAAAAACAAAGCCAATATTAGTTTTAAAACAGCCGGAGAGCCCTTTAATATTCATGCAGATAGATTGCATGTTACAAGTGTCATATACAATCTATTGGACAATGCATTAAAGTATGGTGGTAGCAAACCCGAGATCAAAGTTGAGTTGGCAGCAACACAGCAAGAATTTAAATTGAGGGTGGAAGACAATGGAATTGGTATCTCGCCAGAGTACGCCAATAAAGTATTTGAAAAATTCTTCAGAGTCCCTTCAGGAGACCACCATAATATTAAGGGTTATGGTCTTGGCCTTAGTTATGCCGCACATGTAGTACAGCAACACGGAGGAACTATTGCTGTAGAAAGCCAGCCCGGCAAGGGATCTGTATTCATTATTAAATTACCAAACACATGAGCATCAAAGTATTGTATGTAGAGGATGAGGTTTTTTTGGGCAAGATTGTCAAAGAGACTTTAGAGAGCCGTGGTTTTGAAGTTATTATGGAAACAGATGGTGCAGATGTGCTTAGAACCTTTGAAGACGAACTACCTGATATTTGTGTCTTAGACGTAATGTTGCCACATAGAAGTGGCTTTGAAATAGCAGAAGATATTAGAAAGATCAACGATGATATTCCCATCCTTTTTCTAACGGCTAAAACACAAACAGAAGACTTAGTGCACGGATTCAAGATAGGTGGGAACGATTATATTCGTAAGCCTTTTAGCATGGAAGAATTGATTGTGAGAATTGAAAATGCATTAAGGGTCAGAAAGGATGATACCATACAAATTACTGGAGAGCAAATCAATATTGGGGAATACCAGTTTCTACTCAATAAACAGGTTTTGCGCAAGGGAACAATAGAGAAAAAACTATCCTATCGCGAAAGCGAATTATTAAAATACCTCTACAAAAACAGCAATGCCATCATTGATAGAAGAGATGTGTTGAACCATATTTGGGGGAATGATAGTTTTTTCAATAGTAGGAATTTGGATGTTTATATAACCAAGATTCGTTCTTATTTAAAAGAGGATCCTCAACTTGAAATCCTGACCATCAAGGGTGTTGGCTACAGATTTGTCATTGGATAAAGCAAAAAGCGCCAAAATTGGCTGCTGAATTGTATTTTGCAGCATGATTAAGAATTTTGCCATGGCAGGCCTAATGGCCCTATTGTTTGCCGCCTGTGCCAGCGGTCCTAAAACGTACAGTTCAGAAAGCCTGAATGGAGTAGACTTTAGTAAATACAAGACTTATGCTTTTTTGCCCACCAAAGACACATCCTATTCCAAAGTTGTTGACCGCAAGAAATTAGTGGCAGCGCTTACAGAAGAAGGATTTAGGGTATTAAGTGAAAAAGGAATGGTCTATGATACAGCTAACCCAGACGTGCTTTTCAGGTACAATTTGGTCATGAAAAAAGACTATCAAGTAAGCCGTGATCAACAGATTACCTATAGCCCATATATTGAAACGGCTAATATGCCCAACCAACCCAAGATCTATTATTTTAGTTCTGACAATCGACCAGAAGTGTATAATGGTAGTGCGCAATTGGAATCATTCCGTGATGGTACCATGGTCATAGATATGATTGACCACAAAACCAATGAAGTGGTATGGAGAAGCACCGCTCAGGCTAGAAAAGAAGAGTCTAGCTTGATGGATATTAAATCAACCGTTCAAGTGGTGATTCCCAATATGTTTCACAAGTTTCCTGTAAAAGTGAAGAAATAATATTCTACCAATTGTTGAAAAGCCATTCTGAAAAGGATGGCTTTTTTAGTAGCTACCAAGACTAGTTAATGCAGGAAGGGCATTGTTGCTAAAGTCAAATAGTGTCAAGTTTTCCATGCTGGAACCATTAGTTGCAGTTGGGCCTTTAAACGCCACCCATTCTGGGGCCCACCAACATAAACCCATTCCTTGTTGTTGGGGTAATTTTTTCAAAACATCCATCAATGCCTTGGTAAAAGCCTGTTGCCCTTCGGGAGATGCGGCGTATTCGGGAATCAACTGATTGGCCAATCCCCAAACATTATTGGTATAGTCATTCCAACCAAGTGTAAAGGGATAGGAAGTTTCAGCAATGACTATTGGTTTTTGAAATTTGTTGATCAAATTAGTTAAACCTGTGCCTAATGCATCTAAACTTTTACCATGCCAAATTGGATAAAAGGAAAGACCAATATAGTCATAGGAAACTGCTTGCAAAGCCAATTGATTATAATACCATTCTGCGCCATCAATCCCTGCAAAATGCAACATGGTCTTGGTATTGGTATCTGCTTCTTTTACAGCACGTAGGCCTTCTTTAACCAATAAAGCATAGTTAGCCCAATTGTTATCATAGGTTCCGCCCACCCTTGCATCATTCCAAAGAAAACCGGCATTGGTTTCATTGCCAATCTGAACTATTTTCAAACTCAGTCCCGCCGTTTTAAAAGCAGCCATGACCCTAGAAGTATATTGATACACCGAATCTTTGAGAACCGTGCCAATGGCATTTTTCCAGGCAGCTGGTTTGGTTTGATTACCGGGATCTGCCCAGGTATCTGAATAATGAATGTCTAACCAAATGCCAAATCCTTTTGCAGCAAGGGTTTTAGAAAAATCAACCACTTCTTTTAAACTTGAATTGGGAGAGCTTGGGCTATGCCAAAGTCTAAGTCTAATAGTATTGATTCCCTTGTCTTTACAGATTTGTAATAAATCGGCCTGCTGGCCAGCCAAATAAAATTTAGTGCCCGCTGCTAAAATTTCTGGGCTAAATGAAAGGTCCAATCCCCTAATAAAATTGGCATTGGGGCTGGGTACAGGAGGTAAGGGCGGAACTGGGTCTACAATAGGATCAGTTCCACCAGATTTACTACATGCTGATAGCAATAAAACAAAGGCAAAAACAAAGGATAAGCAACGCATAGAACAAAGGTAGTAAACCATGTTAACGCTTGGTAGTTTTTTTCCGTTTACCACCTTATCTTTGAGCACCAAAAATAGATACATGAACCAGTCTTTTACCAATAGAATCCAAACAGAACTCTCAGAAATAGAAAATGCCGGGCTTTTTAAAAAAGAACGCATTATTACCAGTGAACAAGGACCTGAGATAACTGTGAATGGTAAAACTGTTTTGAATTTCTGTGCCAATAACTATTTGGGACTTTCTTCTCACCCCAAAGTCATTGAAGCAGCACATAAAGCCATAGATACCCATGGATATGGTATGAGTTCGGTGCGTTTTATCTGTGGTACCCAAGATATTCACAAAGAATTAGAACAGAAAATAGCTCAGTTCTTAGGTACAGAAGACACTATTTTATATGCGGCTGCATTTGATGCCAATGGCGGTGTATTTGAACCGCTATTTAATGAAGAAGACGCCATTATTAGTGACGCTTTGAATCATGCTTCTATTATTGATGGTGTTAGGTTGTGTAAGGCACAGCGCCATAGATATGAGCACAACAATATGGAAAACCTAGAAGCAAAGCTCAAAGAAACAGCTGGATGCAGAAGTAGGATTATTGTAACAGATGGTTCTTTTAGTATGGATGGAACCATTGCTCAGCTTGACAAGATCTGTGACTTGGCAGACAAATATGACGCCATTGTCATGATAGATGAGTGTCATTCGTCTGGCTTTTTGGGTAAAACTGGTAGGGGTACCCATGAATACAGAGGTGTGATGGGTAGAATTGATATTATCACAGGAACACTAGGTAAGGCCTTAGGTGGCGCTAGTGGTGGATTTACTTCTGGAAAAAAAGAAGTGATTGAAATGTTGCGCCAAAGAAGTAGACCTTATTTGTTCTCAAATACAGTAGCACCAAGCATTGTAGGCGCTAGTATTGCTGTGTTAGATATGTTAACAGAAACCACTGAGCTGCGCGATAGACTAGAGTATAATACCAAATATTTCAGAACCAAAATGACCGAAGCTGGTTTTGATATTAAACCTGGAGACCATCCCATAGTTCCTATCATGTTGTATGAAGCAACCGTGGCACAACAATTTGCAGCAGCTTTATTAGAAGAAGGCGTTTACGTGATTGGATTTTTCTTTCCTGTTGTGGCAAAGGGCCTAGCCAGAATTCGTGTTCAATTGAGTGCTGCACATACACAAGCACATTTGGACAAAGCCATTGCAGCTTTTACTAAAGTGGGTAAGGAATTGGGAGTACTTAAATCATAATTTAAACAATTGTCCATGAAAAAATGGGTTCTAGCAATAGCAGTTATTTTGCTCATTTCAGTTGCAGTTTATTTTGGTATTCAATGGTATGGTAATATGGAAACCACTACTACTGTAGAACCTGTAACAGTAGCACCAATATCCACTGAAAAAGCTAGGGTAAATTATGACCTGTCATACGCCATTCATATTAATAAAGATAGTTTGGAATTGCATTTAGACAATGTTCAAATGAACCTACATATTGATTCATTGAGGCCCTTTATAGAAACAAATGAAGCCGTTTTTCATGCCAAGCCCCTGAGTTTAATCACAGCTAAGGGATATTCAGACCATAGTTTGGCCAAAGTGTTGGATTTAATGAGCATGTACCAAGTAAAGGAATACCAGCTAGTAAAACAATAGGCATTTGGGTTAACTTTGCAGCTCAATTAACCCATATGCGCGTTCATTTCTCTTTATTTCTGTTGATAGGATTGGCATTTGCCGCCTGTTCACCCAATAATGTAACCATTGACAACAAGATCAAAACACATTTTGATGCCAAGGGGGTTACGGGTAGTTTTGCCATTTATGACAATGGCAGTGGTCAATTTACCATTTATAACCTAGCCCGTTATAGGGATACCGCTTATCTGCCAGCATCTACATTTAAGATAGTCAATAGCTTGATAGGGTTAGAAACAGGTAAGATTTTCAATGAGAAAATGCTGATTAAATGGGATGGTGTTGTTCGTGAATTCCCCAACGGAGACAGTAGCATGAGTTGGAATCAAGACCTAACAATGGAAGAAGCGTTTAAAAGATCCGCTGTTCCCTATTTTCAAGAAGTTGCTAGACGCATTGGAAAAGACACCATGCAATTCTGGTTAGATTCACTTAAATATGGTAACAAACAAATGGGCAAAACCGTAGACCAGTTTTGGTTAGACAATAGTTTGAAAATTACAGCTGATGAACAAATGGGTCTGGTTAAGAAACTCTATTTCAATTTGTTGCCCTTTCAGAAAAGAACTCAGGAGATTGTCCGCAAAGTCATGGTGCAAGAAGACAATGCCAATTATAAACTTGCTTATAAAACAGGATGGGGATTTAGAGAAAACGGTAATGCCTTAGGTTGGATAGTAGGATGGATAGAAGAAAATAAGCACGTGCATTTCTTTGTACTCAATATAGAAGGCCCACATGATACCAAACCAGGAACCATTAGACAAGATATCTTAAAAGCGGTGTTAAAAGAACAAGGATTTCTAGAAGGCAAACGCTAAACCATTCCACCAGATAGTTGTTAGATTAGCTTTAGATTTGTAACACAACCTGTATTATGCAATTGTATTGTAATTCGCTTACCAATAGAACCCGATTGGCCACTAGGGAGGTAAAGATTGGATCCCTTTCATTGGGGAATTTTCATCCTGTTAGGGTGCAGACTATGACCACCACAGATACCATGAATACCCTTGCAACGGTAGAGCAAACCATTCGTTGCATAGAAGCGGGAGCAGAGTTGGTGCGTATAACAGCCCCCAGCAGAAATGAGGCGGAGAACTTACAAAATATTAAAAATGAATTGCGCAAACGTGGATACGATACACCAATTATAGCTGATATTCATTTCACCCCCAATGCCGCTGAAATTGCAGCCAGAATAGTAGAGAAAGTACGCGTGAATCCGGGTAACTATGTAGACAAGAAAAAATTTGAACAGATAGATTATACAGATGCGGAATATGCAGAAGAAATAGAACGCATTCAAGAAAGATTTACGCCGCTTTTACGTATTTGCAAAGAATATGGAACTGCCATGCGTATTGGTACCAATCATGGTTCACTCAGTGATAGAATTATGAGCCGCTATGGAGATACGGCCAATGGAATGGTAGAATCAGCCATGGAATTTTTGCGCATAGCGCGATACGAATCTTACCACAATATTGTGCTCAGCATGAAGTCTAGTAACCCACAAGTAATGGTGCAGGCTTACAGACTGTTGATACAACAAATGGACGCAGAGTTTGGAGAAATCTATCCTTTGCATTTAGGCGTTACTGAAGCAGGTGATGGAGAAGACGGTAGGGTAAAAAGTGCAGCAGGTATTGGTACTTTATTAGAAGATGGAATAGGAGATACCATTCGCGTAAGTTTAACCGAAGACCCTGAATTTGAAATTCCAGTTTGTAGAGACTTGGTAAAAAGGTATACTCAACCAGCTCCATCTACACAGACCATACCTGCCATAGAAAAAATTGGATATAGCCCCTTTGTTTATGGCAGAAGAAAAACTTTTTCGGTGGACAATATTGGAGGTAAACAAGTACCCGTGGTAGTGGCTGACCTAAGTAAATTGTCCAATATTCAAGCGGCTGATTTAGCTGCTATTGGCTATAAATATGACGCAGTAACAGACAAGTGGAATATCAGTGACGCAGCAGCAGACTATGTTTTCACTGGAAACCAAGTATTGGATTTTGCATTGCCAGGAACCTTGAAAGTCATTAGCTATCCCGCTACTGCGGCACTAGCCAATGACCAAACAAAATGTATTCCCATTTTTGATGCACAGGGCTATTTGGAATCTGAATACAAACATCCTGTTTTGAATTTTGTAATGATAGATTGTTATTCAGACCAGACCCCTATTAATGATTATAGCTATTTAGACCAAGTAGCCAATGATCCAACAGTAGTGCTTTGTTTGAGTAGTAAACATCAGCAAGCCATGCCTGCTGTAAGAAGAATGTTTTTGGAGTTGATCAATAAGCAAATCAACAATCCAGTAGTCCTAATCACAGATAGTAATTGGCAAACTGCAGACGAACATTTGATTCATTTTAGCACTGAGTGTGGCGCTTTATTCCTTGATGGTTTTGGAGATGGTATTTGTTTGGGTATGTCTAGCAATGCCTATACAACTTCTGCGGTAAACAATGCTTCTGGCAGAAACTATTTGAATAACCAGAGCGTAGAACAATTTTTGAACAATACCGCTTTTGGCATACTTCAAGCAACCAGAACCAGAATCTCTAAAACAGAATATATTTCCTGCCCAAGTTGTGGTAGAACCTTATTTGATTTGCAAGAAACTACTGCTAAGATTCGCAGTGTAACCAATCATTTGAAAGGCGTTAAAATTGCCATCATGGGTTGCATAGTAAATGGACCGGGAGAAATGGCTGATGCCGATTTTGGTTATGTAGGAAGTGGCGTAGGTACCATTACTTTGTACAAGGGAAAAGAAGTAGTAAAGAAAAATATTGATAGTAATATTGCGGTCAACGAACTCATCCAATTACTCAAAGACAGTGAAGCCTGGATAGAACCGGCTTGATAAAGCTCCTGATATGGAAACAGATTTTCTGGTTATTGGTTCTGGTATTGCGGGGCTTACTTATGCCCTGAAAATGAGTCAAGCCCATCCTGATAAAATCATTACTGTCATTACAAAAACCGATGCGGATGAAACCAATACCAAGTATGCCCAAGGTGGTATTGCCGGTGTTTGGGATGAAAACAAAGACAGTTATGACAAACATATAGAAGATACCCTTGTAGCAGGCGATGGTCTTTGTAATGAATCCATTGTTGCATTGGTGGTAAAAGAAGGCCCAGAAAGAATTAGAGAGATCATTGACCTTGGAGCCAATTTTGACCGCAATGAAAAAGGGGAATATAGTTTGGGTAAAGAAGGTGGTCATAGTGAAAATAGGATCCTGCACCACAAAGACGTTACTGGAAAAGAAATGGAGCGTGCGCTATTAGCACAGTTAGAAGCAGCTACCAATATTCATTTAATCAACCATTGTTTTGTTGTAGACATTATAACACAACACCATTTGGGCTACTTGGTTACCAAGTCTACGCTAGATATTACTTGCTATGGGGTCTATGTTCTAAACAGAGAGACCAATCAAATAGAAACCATTCTTTCCAAGATTACTGTACTGGCAACAGGGGGGTGTGGACAAGCTTATAGAACTACTACCAATCCCAGAATTGCCACTGGCGATGGAATTGCCATGGTCTATAGGGCCAAGGGTAAAATAGAGAATATGGAATTTATCCAGTTCCACCCAACGGCCTTATTTGAACCAGGTGTTTCGCCCTCTTTTTTGATTACAGAAGCCGTTCGTGGAGACGGAGGTATTCTGCGCAACAAAGCTGGGGAGGCATTTATGGAGAAATATGATGAAAGAAAAGACTTAGCTCCCAGAGATATTGTAGCTAGAGCCATTGATAATGAAATGAAACGAACTGGTACCGAACATGTGTACTTAGATGCTAGGCATATGGATAAGGATAAATTCATCCACCATTTCCCCAATATCTATGAAAAGTGTTTGAGTATTGGGATTGACGTGATGCAACACATGATCCCTGTTGCTCCTGCTGCACATTATAGTTGCGGTGGCATTAAAACGGATCAGTGGGGTAGAACCTCTATTCAAAACTTGTATGCCTGTGGCGAATGTGCTAGCACTGGATTACACGGAGCCAATAGATTGGCCAGTAATTCCTTGTTAGAAGCCATGGTTTTTGCGCACAGGGCTTTTCTAGATAGTGTAGACAAAGTAGATCAACTAAGCTTTGAAAAACGCATCCCAGATTGGAAGACAACAGGTACCAGTGACCCTAGAGAAATGATCTTGATTACCCAAAGTCAAAAAGAGCTTACCCAAATCATGAGTGACTATGTGGGTATTGTTAGAACCGATATTCGTTTAGAAAGAGCCATGAAACGCCTTGACCTACTGTTTACAGAAACCGAAGACCTATATAGATCAACCAAAGTTTCTCCGCAATTAAGTGAATTGCGCAACCTAATTACAGTTGGATATTTAATTGTAAAAGGTGCTCAGTTCAGAAAAGAAAGTAGGGGTCTACACTATAATACAGACCATCAACAGAAATCTGATTTGTTGCAAAATATCATTTTGTAATTTGCGCTTAGAAACAGTCACATGTATTATATAACCTACGGATTTTTTTATTTGTTATCGCTCATTCCTTGGCCAATCATGTATTTGATAGCCGACGCATTTTATGGCTTGGTCTATTATGTGATTGGTTATAGAAAAGCCGTGGTAATGAAAAACCTTTCCATTGCTTTTCCGGAAAAAACAGAAGCAGAGCGGGTAAGAATTGCCAAGGATTTCTACCACAATTTTATTGATATGGTATTTGAGACCATCAAAATGTTTTCAATTAGCAATAAAGAAGTGGCAAAAAGGTTTTCTTCTAATGTGGATGTACTAAATGACCTCTATGCCAGCGGACAAAATGTGCAATTGCAATGCGGACATTTCTTTAACTGGGAAGTGATTAACCTTGGTATAAGTCGCGTAAGTAAGTATCCATTTGTTGGTGTATACCAGCCATTAACCAATAAAGTCTTTAATAAGATGATGTTGGATATGCGCATCAAGAACGGAACTATATTAGTACCTGCCAATGAGTTCAAAAACAATTTCAAAGCCTATGTACCCGATAGGTATGCATTGGGTTTGGCTGCAGATCAGAATCCGCCCAATCAGTTCAAAGCGCATTGGGTCAACTTTTTTGGAAGATTAACACCCTTTGTGGTGGGTCCTGAGAAAGGGGCCAAACTCAATAATACAGCTGTCATTTTTGGACATTTTTATAAGGAGAAAAGGGGGCATTATCGAGTGGATCTAGATGTGATTACTACTACTCCTAATTTATACAAAGACGGAGAATTGACCCAGGTGTTTGCTGGCTATGTAGAACGTGCCGTTAAATTGAAACCGGCTAATTATCTCTGGAGTCATAGAAGGTGGAAATGGGAATTTGATGCTGAGAAGCATGGGCAGCTACTTGTTAAGTGAAGAGATAAAAGATAAGAGTGAAGAGAGGAGGAAGAAGTGAAGAGGGGGACAAGAAAGTGAAGAGTGAAGAGTGGACGGGGATTGTCTATAACTAGTTTAATAAAAAAGTCCCGAACATTGTTCGGGACTTTTTGGTATATAAAGTGTTTGATTAATTCAGCGCTGCTTCTGTTTTTTCAATCTCAATTTTGTCGCCTAGCTCCTTGATTAGACCAAAGCCGCCAACTACATTTCTGAGGTTATGAAATCCTTCGCGTTTTAAGAGAGAAAGGGCAATCACACTTCTATAACCACCCGCGCAATGTACATAAATATTATGGTGGTCATCTAGGTTAGCCATGCTAGCTGGATCAGTTAAATCTGCTAATGGAATATTCAAAGCGTCTTTTACATGGGCTTCATCATATTCCGCTTCTTTGCGAACGTCTATGATCACAATATTTGGATCAAAAGGAATATCCATGGCTAGTTCATCTGCTTCTACGTCAATGATCATGTCAATTTTTTCACCAGCATTGACCCAGGTGTTATAGCCGCCATCTAAAAACCCAATAAATTTTTCAAAACCCACCCTGGTCAATCGTACAATGGATTCTTTTTCTTTGCCAGGTTCAGCTACCAATAAGAGGTTTTTAGTAAAAGGCAGGATCATCCCTGCCCATTCTGCAAATCGGCCTTCTAGGCCAATACTAATAGAACCTGGTACAAAACCTTCTGTGAATCTAGCGGCAAAACGGGTATCCAAAATAATGGTATCATCAAGTGCTGCCAGTTGCTTAAACTCCAATGCATTCAAGGGTTTCAAGCCTTTTTCCATAACTGCATTAATATTCTCGTATCCTTCTTTATTAATCTTAGCATTGATGGGGAAATAGCTCGGAGGCGCAGCTAAACCTTCTGTAACAGCTTTTACAAAACTGGCTTTATCCGGTTGCTGCAAAGCATAGTTGCCCAATTTTTGGGCTCCAATAGTGCTATGATTTTCAGGTCCCATATTCTTACCACAGCTACTTCCTGCACCATGACCTGGATAAACAATCACATCATCTGCCAAAGGCATAATCTTGGATTGCAAACTCTCATAGAGCATGCCAGCCAAATCATCCATAGTAATTTCATTGGACTTTTGTGCCAGATCGGGTCTGCCTACATCGCCCACAAATAAAGTATCACCGGTAAATATGGCATGGTCTTTACCAGCTTCATTTTTCAACAAATAGCAGGTACTTTCTAAAGTATGTCCCGGGGTATGCAAAACTTGCATGGTGATAGCACCAATTTGAAATGTTTCACCATCCTTTGAAATGTGCACGGGTAGTTTTGTTACCGTATCTGGACCATAGATAATGGTAGCGCCAGTGGCAGCTGCCAGGTCTAAATGCCCACTCACAAAATCAGCATGAAAATGCGTTTCAAAAATATATTTGATGGTACTACCTCTTTCCGTAGCTAGTTTCAAGTATTCTTCAATATCTCTCAACGGGTCTATTACAGCCGCAACACCCTCACTTTCAATATAGTAAGCAGCTTCGCTTAAACAGCCGGTATATAATTGCTCTATTAGCATGGCTTAAAATTTAGACAAAGATATAGCAAGCTTCAGGCCAAAATAGTAAATCGCCAGAAAGTCAGAAATAGAATATGTGATACTATTTAACCTACCAAGGTTTCTACAAAAGAAACCACTTCAGCCAAACGGCTATAGTTCACAGAATAATAAATGAATTTACCGTCTCTAGAGGTAGCAACAATACCTGCCCTTCTTAAAATGGCCAAGTGCTGTGATGCTACAGATTGCTCAAGACGCAACTTCACATAGATTTCGGTAACTGTCATTTTTTGTTGATCATCAAGGAGTTTGATGATTTGCTGTCGTAGTTTGTGGTTGATAGAACGCAGAATTAAGGCTGCTTTCTTGGTATGGATAAAATCAACTTTAAGAGCTGTTTTACCTGCATTCAACACAACGGATTGCATGGTCTGACTCATGGGGGGGAGTATTAATTAATGATACAAAATTACTAAAATTTGATATTAAAGATAAACAAATATTTTAGCATTGCATATAAAAATATTCAAATATCATATAATGGAATCGTCATTTTTTGACAGGTGCTGAGTAGAAAGCCTTCAAATAAAATGGCTCACAATAAGCCAGATTGGCAAATATCTGATTGGTAAAAGCCCTATTGGCAAGTGTTGCAAGCTGTTTAGCACTATGTTTTATAGAACTGAAGACCGCATTGGGATGATCCAGTATTGCCTGGAGCTTGGCTGCCCCAGTACCTGTAAATATTATAACTTGTTTATCTAATAAGTCTCTAAAACTATCTTGGTCAAGAATCCTGGCTTCTGGTGCAAGAATCTGTTCCAAATTTGCAGTGTACAAGGCAGTAAATACCTCCATTCTTCTAGCGTCTATTAAGGGGCAGTAAATAGCATTTGGATGGGCTTGACCTTCGTGTTCCATTGCTGCTTGGGCCATGATTTTCAATGTGTTAATAGTGATTAGGGGCTTGTTCAAAGCATAACATAGGCCCTTGGCAGATGCCATGGCAACCCTTAAACCCGTATAACTACCTGGTCCTTCTGCTACTGAAATGGCGTCCAATTGAGTAAGTGCTAATCCCGTTTCTTGCATGAGTTCCTGAATGGCAGGTTGCACAAATGCCCCATGCTGTTTCTGGTCTTGGCAGCTCCGAATTCCCAAAACGGTATCCCCTCTGGTTACGCAGATGCTGGCAAATTCAGTGGCTGTGTCAATATGTAAGATCAATGGCAACATTAGTCATTTTGGTTTTGGATAAGGGCATTTGCTTCACTTACCAATTCAGGAGCCGGTTGGTATCTTGGGTGCTCTTTCTCCAAGGCTTGTAACAAATTCAGAATCTTAGGTAAACCAATTTTATCTGCCCATTCAAAGGGACCCAAAGGATAATTGGTACCCAGTTTCATGGCTGTATCTATGTCAGCTTTTGAACTAACAGCATCGCCAAGGGCAAAAAAAGCTTCATTAATAATCATGGCAATTACCCTGGCGGCAACCAAACCGGGCTCATTGGGAACCCAAGTAAATTCCTGTTCTAATGACGCTAAAACCATTTGCGCTTTGGCGCGATGGTTGGGGTGATCATTTCCCAGTTCCCAAATTTTTCGCTCTAAAAAACCATTCCATCCATTCATCCGAATGGCGTTTTCTGGTAAAGAGCTTGCATTTGCTGTCAAAGCATTGACAAAAATGGGTTGGTGGTGTACCCAAGAAAAAGCTGGGCCCTCGTCTTCATAACAAAGGTCAAAATAAGCATCTGCCTGCTTATCTGGATCTTGGTCATGCCAAAAAATACTGGCATGGGCAGCAATGGGTAATGCGGCAAAGCTTGCTTTTTGACTATTGGTTGCTTTTACTAAGATTTGCATGTAGCTGAATGAATTGCAAATTTAGGTTGGCTGGTTCAAGGAAAAGCATCAATTTGCCGCCATAAAAGATTTATTATGCCAAAACAAGTGATCAATACAGAAAAAGCCCCTTCACCTATTGGGCCATATAGCCAAGCGGTAAGAGCCAATGGATTTGTGTTTTTAAGCGGACAGGTAGCATTTGTACCCGAAACAGGAGAATTAGAGCAATCTAGTTTGGATGCAGAAACCCACCAAGTAATGAGAAATATTGCAGCGGTATTGGCCGAGGCAAAAATCAGTTTTGAACACGTTGTTAAGACCACCATTTTCTTGAGTGATATGTCTTTGTTTGCACAAGTAAATGCGGTCTATGGCACTTATTTTACAGGAGATTTTCCTGCTAGAGAAACCATAGCAGTAAAAGGATTACCAAGAGGTGTAAACGTAGAAATTAGTATGACTGCCGTAGAGAAATTATAATTTACGAATTATATAAGTTGTTTTGAAAACCTTTGTATTATGGGGTTCCAGAGTTTGGAGCCCCATTCTATTATTAAAAGCGTCAGGTGCGGAACTAAGGTTTTCAATGGCAATCATATCTCTAGTGGGTGGCGTATAAATTTGCAAATAGGGATAACTACTTTCTGGCTCAATGGTTAATGCTAAAGACTCATTAGATAAGGTACAATAGGGTTGTTTCAAAGACTTGTCTAGTTCAAAACAATTGTCCAGAAAAATGCCATTCAAACTGGCCCCTTGCACAAATCTATTATCTTCTATAAATTGACCGGTGGGTAATAAGTCTTCATCAAACTCCAATTGTTGGTTACTGCTAAAAACAATTTTGCAATCGTCAATACTACTGCCCAAATTAAAATAAGGATGCCATCCATCGCTTAACGGAATATTGGCGGGGCTGGCATTGGTTACACTTGTTTCTACACTCAATTGGTTGCCTTTTTCCAGCGTCCACTGAACTTGTATCAAAAATGGAAAGGGGTAACCCTCAATATTACCAGGATAGCTATATAGCAATTCAACTTTGGCGTGATCAATATTAGCCTCTGTATATTGAATTTGATAAATGGCATCGTATAAAATGCCGTGTATTGCATGATTGGCCAGAAAAAATTTCTTCACTTGAAAATGGTCATCATCCCAAACATATTTTCCTTCTCTCATCCTGCATACAAAAGGAGAAAGCTTGGCACTTTTGAACCCATTGGTAATATTATTCTGTGCATCTTCAACAGATTCAAAACCTGCTACCACATTAGTTTTGCTATCGCCATCTACAATACAAAAAGCGTTTAATAAAGCCCCAAAAGCATAAATCTGGGCTTCCGTTTTACTATTGGCGTCTTTAAGTGAAATAACAGGTGCGGCTTGTGAATGGTCTATATGAACGGAGAATGACATAGTAATGGGTTATGGCATAAAAATAACGAAAGTTTTCTTGCAGATAGCGTATAACTACAATCAGATATATGCTAAATTGTTATTAGAAGTTTCATATGAATCCTATAACAAATAACCCTACTCATAGAAAAAGAAAGCTCCAATTAATCTTGCCCATTGCTGGAATCCTTGTTTTTGTTTTGTTATATATATTGGCCAGTTTGCATTATCCAGGAGGGTCACAAGCAGACCCGCAGTCTAAGGGATTTAGTTGGATTAATAATTATTTCTGCAACCTGCTAAATCAAACTGCTATGAACGGGCATGCCAATCTAGGACAACCATTTGCCCTTGCTTCCTTGATAGTATTAGCATTATCTCTGGCTTTGTTCTGGTGGAGCTTTCCCAATTATTTGCCATTGAGCCAAATTCAAACCAAGATCATTAGAATAACTGGGGTTAGCTCCATGATAATTGCTTGTTTCTTGTTTACCAAAATCAATCATGATTTGATTACAAATACCGCATCACTATTTGGCTTGATAGCCATTTTGACAAGCATGTGGGCATTGTATCAAAACAAGTTAATGGCCATTTTTGTATTTGGTCTATTTAACCTAGTCTTGGTGTTTATAAATAATTGGCTCTATTATGATCCTAGTTTAATTAAGTATCTTCCCCTTGTTCAGAAAATTAGTTTTGCATCTGTTCTTACTTGGATTATTTGGATCAACATACATTGGTTCTTTGCCAATGGAATTGAAAAACCCTAATCATGTCTATTATTATTTCTCTTTGTGTATTACTCTTGTTGAGTTATGTTTTTGACCTTAGTGCTGCTAAGACTAGGATTCCTACGGTTATATTATTAATTGCCTTGGGTTGGGGTGTTAAACAGGCTTCTACCTTTTTAGGTTTTCAAGAACATAATCTAAATCCCATTTTGCCATTATTAGGAACGGTGGGATTGATCTTGATTGTACTGGAGGGTTCTTTAGAATTAGAGATCAATCGTTCCAAATTACCCTTGGTGGGAAAGTCTTCCTTGGTTGCTTTAATTCCTATGCTTCTTTTAAGTGCTGGACTTGCTTGGGCTTTTGATTATTTTGGCCATACGGGTTTTAAAATTGGGTTAGTTAATGCTTTACCCTTTACTGTTATCAGTAGTGCCATTGCCATTCCCAGTGCTAGAAATTTATTGTCAGACCAAAAAGAGTTTGTTACTTATGAAAGTAGTTTATCAGACATATTTGGTGTAATTCTATTTAATTTTTTGGCCTTAAATGAAGAATTTACGGCAGCTTCTTATGGAGAATTCTTTTTACAATTGTTCTTGATCCTGATCATTAGTTTGGTGAGCACCCTCTTATTGTCTTATTTATTAGGCAATATCAAACACCATGTAAAATTTGTACCCATTATGCTCATGGTGGTATTGATTTATGCCATTTCTAAAACCTTTCACCTGCCTTCTTTGATTTTCATTATGATGTTTGGTTTGTTTTTGGGTAATGTAGATGAATTAAAACACTTGAAGTTTATTCAAAAATTAAAAACCGAAAACCTGCAAGAAGAAGTACACAAATTCAAAGAACTGATCATAGAAATTACTTTCATGATTCGGTCCTTATTCTTTTTGCTCTTTGGATTTTTAATTGAAACAAAGGAGTTGCTCAATCTTGCAACTATAAGTTGGGCCATTAGCATTGTAGCTGCCATATTCCTAATCAGATGGCTCTTTTTAAAGCTCTTTGGCTATCGCGCCAGCCCTTTATTATTTATAGCCCCAAGAGGGCTGATTACTATCTTGCTATTCTTATCAATCCCAGCCACACAGGTAGCAAGAATTGCTAATAAATCCTTAATTATCCAAGTGATTATTCTTTGTGCCCTCATCATGATGGGGGGATTAATGCTGCAGAAACCTGTTAAGGATACTGAATAAAAACTAACAGCTGTTAACTATTGACGGCAATCCTGTATTTTTGGGTTTCAAGAATTACAGTAATGTCATATACAGCATTGAATAAAATCAGAATTGTAACAGCAGCCAGCCTTTTTGACGGGCACGATGCCGCCATTAATATCATGCGCCGAATTTTACAAAGTAAGGGTGCGGAAATTATCCATTTAGGGCATAATAGAAGTGTATTAGAAATTGTAGAATGTGCCATTGAAGAAGACGCGCAGGGAATTGCTATTACCTCATACCAAGGGGGGCATGTTGAGTTTTTTCAATATATGAAAGACTTGCTTGACCAGAATGGTTGTGGGCATATTAAAATTTTTGGCGGAGGGGGAGGAACCATTCTTCCAGAAGAAATCAGGTTATTACACCAATACGGGGTTACACGCATTTATAGTCCAGATGACGGCAGGCAAATGGGGCTAGAAGGCATGATTGAAGACCTGATCAAACATTGTGATTTTGCATTACCAGCAAAGGCAAATTTGGCCAAACCCATGAGCATGGATCAGGCAAAAGATATTCGCAAAATTGCCCGCCAAATTAGCAATGCAGAAAATGCAGTGCCGTCTGGTGATGTTTTAGAACAGACAGATAAGAAAATACCGGTCTTGGGGATTACCGGAACCGGTGGGGCAGGAAAGAGTTCTGTAACGGATGAAATGGTGCGTAGGTTTCTGCACTATTATGACAACAAAACCATTGCAGTAGTTTCTGTAGACCCATCCAAGAAAAAAACAGGTGGTGCCCTTTTGGGCGATAGGATTAGAATGAATGCCATTTCTCATCCCAGGGCCTATATGCGTAGCATGGCCACTCGAGATGATAATACGGCGCTGAGCGCCTATTTGCAAGAAGCTATTGACGCTTGCAAAGCCATGGATTTTGATTTGATTATTTTAGAAACTGCTGGGGTTGGACAAAGTGATGCCAGTATCTTGGATTATTGCGATGCCAGTTTGTATGTAATGACGCCTGAATATGGTGCGGCTTCTCAATTAGAGAAAATTAATATGTTAGACTATGCAGACCTAGTTTGCATTAATAAATTTGATAAAGCAGGTGCGCTAGATGCTTTGCACGATGTACGCAAACAATTTAAACGCAACCACAATCTTTGGACGGCCAAAGACAGTGAATTACCCATTGTAGGTACCATTGCTTCACAGTTCAATGACAGTGGTGTTAATGAATTATTTGAAAGAATGATCACTGTATTGGAATCCAAGACTGGATTGAGTTTTGGTGCAACCAGTACCATGTTGTTCAAACAAGATAGGGAACATGCTACCACAACCCAGTCTCAAATTATTCCTCCCAAACGCGTTAGATATTTAACAGAGATTGCTGACAAGAATAGAGCATATGATGCATGGGTTAAAGCACAATCTGCGCTAGCTTCTAAGCTCTATCAAATAGATGGAACCATTCAAACCATCAAGTCGGATAAAGCTTTCCATCAAGCAGACCAATTGGCTTTTTTAGAAAATTTGAAGAATCATATTGCAACTAAAATTGACGCATCTAACCAAACACTGATTCAAGGTTGGCCTGCAGTAGTAAAAAAATATCAGGCAGATTATTTAGAGTATCAGGTAAGAGACAAAACCCTCAAGTTGGCATTAACCGGACAGTCATTGAGTGGTACCAGAATACCCAAGATTTCCTTACCCAAATACCAAGACTGGGGCGATTTGCTCAAATGGCAATTGCAAGAAAATTTGCCTGGTGAATTTCCATATACAGCTGGTGTATTTGAATTAAAAAGGCAGGGAGAAGATCCTACTAGAATGTTTGCAGGTGAAGGTGGTCCAGAACGAACCAATAAACGTTTTCACTATGTTTCACTTGGTCAACCAGCCATCAGATTGTCTACCGCATTTGACAGCGTAACCCTTTATGGAGAAGACCCTGCTCCTCGTCCTGATATCTATGGAAAAGTAGGAAACAGTGGAGTGAGTATTGCAACAGTGGATGATGCCAAAAAACTCTATAGTGGTTTTGATCTTTGTGATCCTAAGACTTCTGTAAGTATGACTATTAATGGCCCTGCACCCATTATATTGGCATTTTTTATGAATGCAGCCATTGACCAACTCTGTGAAAAGTATATCACTGAGAACAAGCTATGGCCAGAAGTTGAATCTTTTTTAGAACAAAAATTCAAGAATAGTCCTAGACCCATTTATTATAATCCTTCTTCCCCTGAAAGATTGCCAGAAGGCAATAATGGATTGGGTTTGAAGCTACTTGGTGTAAGTGGTGATGAAGTACTTCCTGAAGAAGTATATCAACAATTAAAAGCCCAAGCACTAACGCAAGTAAGGGGTACCGTGCAGGCCGATATTTTAAAAGAAGACCAGGCACAAAACACTTGTATTTTCTCTACTGAGTTTGCCCTCAAATTAATGGGCGATGTACAGTCCTATTTTATTGATCAAAAGATCCGCAATTTTTACAGTGTTAGTATTAGCGGTTACCATATTGCGGAAGCTGGTGCCAACCCCATAACCCAATTGGCTTTTACTTTGAGTAATGGGTTTACCTATGTAGAATATTACTTGAGTAGGGGTATGCATATTGATGATTTTGCTCCCAACCTGTCTTTCTTTTTTAGCAACGGAATGGATGCAGAGTACAGTGTGATTGGGCGAGTAGCAAGAAGAATTTGGGCAAAAGCCATGAAGCAATTGTATAAGGGGAATGATCGTTCTCAAAAACTCAAATACCATATTCAAACCTCGGGCAGGAGTTTGCACGCGCAGGAGATTGATTTTAATGATATCCGCACTACCCTGCAAGCTCTATATGCCATTTATGACAACTGCAATAGTTTGCATACCAATGCCTATGATGAAGCCATTACTACTCCAACAGAAGAGAGTGTGCGTAGGGCCATGGCCATTCAATTAATCATCAACCGAGAATTGGGTACAGCCAAAAATGAGAATCCAAATCAAGGTAGTTTCTTAATTGAAGAACTAACAGACTTGGTAGAAGAAGCCGTGCTCCTAGAATTTGACCGCATTACAGAAAGGGGAGGAGTTTTAGGTGCCATGGAAAGAATGTATCAGCGCAACAAAATTCAGGAAGAAAGTCTGCACTATGAGACCCTAAAACATACTGGCGAATTACCCATTGTTGGAGTAAATACTTTTTTAAACAAGAAGGGTAGTCCCACCATCTTGCCAGGAGAAGTAATCCGTTCTACCACAGAAGAAAAAGAACAGCAAATTCAAAATTTGCAACTGTTTTGGAAACGCAATGCCGCCAAAAATCAAGCAGCTTTAGAGCAACTTAAAGCAGTGGCATTACAAAATGGAAACCTGTTTGAAGCACTCATGGAAACAGTTAAATATTGTTCTCTTGGCCAGATTACACATGCTTTGTACCAAGTAGGAGGTCAGTATAGGAGAAATATGTAGCAAAAATGCTATCTTGAAGCCCGCTAATTAAAAACTATGTTGTTGAAAAGAATCCCTCTTTGTTTGCTGTTATTGGTGGGCTTTTATTTGAGCTCAGACGCGCAGTTTAAAAAATATGATTCCACTTTAAAAGTGGCCAAAGCTGGTTATCGCGTGTATTGCAGTAACAAGAATCCGGAAAAAAATAACGTAACCATTACACCTGTTGGATTTGAAAAAGATGCACGGGAAGTGAGTTTTGAAATCAAGGGCAGAATTAAATCTGCTGAAACAGATGACTTAAATAACGATGGATTTCCTGATTTAGTCATGTATATTTTTACTGGAGTAGAAGCCAATTTTGGAAAAGTAATTGGTATTTATTCTGAGAAAAATGAAACTATTGGGCCAATAGGATTTCCTGATATTATGGATGATCCCAAACTAAGAACTGGATACAGAGGTTTTGATGAATATTCTTTAATAGAAGGAAACCTGATGCGTAGATTTCCTATTTATCAGCAAATAGATAGTACTAAGTATGAACCATCTGGTATGGTTCGTCAACTGCAATACCGCGTAATGCCTGGAGAAAATGGGGCACAGAAGTTTAAAGTGATTCGCAGTTTTGAATTCAAGAAGCAATAATTTTTCAAGTATGAGTCAGGAGGTATGTGTCATAGGGGCTGGTCCTTCAGGTATTACCGCAGCCAAGAACCTCTTAGACGCAGGGCTTAATGTAACGGTCTATGATTTTGGAAAAGAAGTAGGCGGTAATTGGGTTTTTACAGAAGAGGAAAGTCATTCTTCTGTTTTTGAAACCACCCATATTATCTCTTCCAAAGCATTTAGCCAGTATGATGATTTTTATATGCCGGAAGACTATCCGGATTATCCTGGACACAAACAACTAGCTGATTATTTTCAGGCTTATGCCCGTGAGTTTAATCTCTATCCCCATATTCAGTTTCAAACCCTTGTCAAATCCTGTGAGCTAAATACTGAAGGTAAATGGGTGGTTAGCATTGAACAGTTTGGCGCAACAAGTACCCGTGTATTTGACGCGTTGGCTGTTTGCAATGGGCACCACTGGCAGCCAAGAATGCCTGAATATCCAGGTAGTTTTAATGGTGAGTTTATTCATTCGCACGTTGTAAAACGCTTTAGCAGATTTGCAGACAAAAGGGTATTAGTCATAGGTGGCGGTAATTCTGCCTGTGATGTAGCGGTAGAAAGTAGTAGGGTGGCTAGTAGCGTAGACATGAGTTGGAGAAGGGGATACTGGATTGTACCCAAGTTTATGATGGGCCGGCCGGCCGATGTATTCAGCTCCAAAATCAATTGGTTGCCTAGAACCATCTGGCAGAAAGTATCGGCATTTAGCCTGCGTTTACGCAATGGAAAAAATGAATTATATGGGTTGCCCAATCCAGAAGATCCACTAGGTTCCCACCACCCAACTGTGAACGAAGACTTATTTTTTAGCATTCGCCATGGGAAGATCAAACCCAGAAAAGACATCGCAAAATTAGAAGGCAGTACGGTTCACTTTGTGGATGGCAGCAAGGGGGAATATGATTCCATTGTTGCTTGTACTGGTTATCAGATTACCCATCCCTTTATCAATAAAGACCTGATTGATTATTCTGAAGGAGCTGTGCCACTATGGTTGCGCATGATGCATCCCAAAATAGAGAATTTGTATTTTATTGGATTGTTTCAACCCTTGGGCTGTATCTGGCCAGGGTCAGAACTGCAATCCAAAATCATGGCAAGGGAATTGAGTGGCCAGTGGACTCGCCCCAAAAATATTGCTTCCTTGATTCAAGAAGAATTGAAGCATCCTGATTTTGAGCAAATTCAAACTCCCAGACATACCATTACCGTAGACTACCACAAATTCCGCAAAAGACTGCTCAAATACTTGCCCAATCACCCATCCAGATTTTGATAAGTATGTGATGTTTCTGTTATCTGATACATTTGGTAAAAGGCTTTTGTATCTTAGACTTCTTAAATAGCTTCCATGAAATTAGTTTGCAAGTTCTTCCTTGTTCTTACCCTATTGGCTGTTTGCCAAGCAAATGCACAAAGTCTGGATCAAATGCAGGCCAAGTCAGTGCGCTTACCCAATGGTTGGAGTCTTACACCAGTTGGAAGAAGTATGCCTTTGGGTGATCTGCCTTTGAATATGGTTTTAAGCAAGTCAGGAAAAATGCTTGCTGTAACCAATAATGGACAAGGGGTTCAAAGCATACAACTAATAGATCCACAGAAAGAGCAATTATTAGATTCTGTAGTCATAGCCAAGAGTTGGTATGGATTGGCTTTTAGTGCCGATGAAAAATATTTGTATGCCGCTGGTGGACACGATAACTGGATTTTAAAATATGCCATTCAAAACAAGAAATTGGTATTGCAAGACAGTATTGTACTTGGAAAAAAATGGCCCAATAAAATTGGACCATCTGGTATAGCATTGGATGATGCCGCTAATAAATTGTATGTTGTTTCTAGAGATAGCAAATCACTTTATAGCGTTGATCTGCAAACCAAGACTAACCAACAATACCAGTTAGACGGTGAAGCTTATGCCTGTGTATTATCTCCGGACAAAAAAGAATTGTATATCAGCTGTTGGGGATGTGACAAGCTCTATGTATTTGATACCGAGAAGAACAATATTGTAAGCAATATTCCCGTAGGAGACAACCCCAATGAAATCTGCTTGAGCAAAAAAGGTAATTGGGCTTATGTTGCCAATAGCAATGACAATTCTGTTTCTGTGGTTGATCTAAAAAATAGAAAAGTAGTAGAAACACTAAACGCTGCCTTGTATCCAGATGCTCCCAATGGTTCTACCACCAATGGTTTGGCACTGAGTGCAGATGAGAAAACCATTTATATTGCCAATGCAGATAATAATTGTTTGAGTGTTTTTGACGTGAGTAAACAAGGCGCTAGTAAGAGCAAAGGATTTATTCCGGTTGGTTGGTATCCCACCAATGTAAAAGTACTAGACAAGAAAATTTTAGTAAGTAACGGAAAAGGTTTTTCTTCTATGGCCAATCCCTATGGTCCAAGTCCATATGTAGGTAAACAAGAAGTGGTGTATCAACAAGGAGACCCTAATAGACCCGTAGGCGTTCAATATATAGGTGGTTTATTCAAAGGAACACTCAGCATTATTGAAACGCCTTCAGAAACACAGTTGGCTTTGTATTCCCAACAAGTGTATAAAAATGTCCCTTATAAAAAAGAACAGGAAACTGTTGCTGTTGGTGAAGAAGGTAATCCTATTCCCAGAAAAGTGGGTGCTGCTAGTCCTATCAAATACGTGTTTTATATTATCAAGGAGAATAGAACCTATGACCAAGTTTTAGGAGATGTAAAAGAAGGAAATGGGGATCCCTCTTTGGTTTTGTTTGGAGAAAATGTAACCCCCAATCAACACGCATTGGTAAAGCAATTTGTTTTGCTAGACAATTTTTATGTAGACGGAGAAGTGAGTGCTGATGGACATAATTGGAGTACAGGTGCTTATGCTACTGATTATTTGGAAAAGAACTGGGTGAGTAGTTATGGTAATCGGGGAGGTAGTTATGATGCAGAGGGTAATAGACCAGTAGCCAATAATAAGGGTGGATTTATTTGGGATCATTGTAAAAAAGCCGGTGTTTCATATAGAACTTATGGAGAATTTGCAGACAATGGTAAAGCCAATATTCCAGTTTTGAAAAATCATTTTTGTCCTTATTTTACCAGCTATACCCATGAAGTACGAGATACCACAAGGTTTAGTCAGTGGAAGCGCGAATTTGATTCATTATTAACCGCTGGTGCTGTACCAAGTTTTAATAGTTTGCGTTTTTGTAATGATCATACAGAGGGAATGAAAAAAGGAAGACCAACGCCTTTTGCGCACGTTGCTGATAATGATTTGGCTGTGGGAATGTTTGTAGAGTACTTGAGTAAGAGCCCTATTTGGAAAGAGAGCGCAGTCTTTATTTTAGAAGATGATGCACAAAATGGAGCTGACCATGTAGATGCTCATAGAAGCCCTGTCTATGTTGCCGGGGGATATGTAAAAAGAGGATTTGTAGACCATACCATGTATTCTACTTCCTCTGTTTTAAGAACCATGGAATTAATTTTGGGTATTCCACCCATGAGTCAATACGATGCAGCCGCAACACCACTTTGGCGCTGTTTTACCAACCAACCCAATGCAACTGGGTTTACAGCACTCAAGAATAAGGTTGATTTTAATGAGAAGAACACTGCCATGAATGAATGGCAGCGTAGGAGTGAAAAATTCAATTTGGCTAAGGAAGACGCAGTGCCCGATTTAGAATTCAATTATGTATTATGGCATGGCATTAAAGGAGACCATGTACCATTCCCTGGACCAAAGCGCGCGGCTTTTTACAAAGAAGGAAAAAAGACAGATAAGGATGATGATTAACGTCCAGAGAGCAAGACAATTTTTGTAGCTATTTTTTCTTTGCCAGTATCGTCTCTGACAATGACTAGGTAAACCCCACTTGCTGCTTTAGAGCCAGTATAGCGTCTGCCGTCCCAAATAGCCTGACCACCCAAGGCCCTTGTTTGGTAAACCAATTGACCATTGAGTTCGGTGATTTTTACCAACGCGTTGTTGGATAATCCGCGTATGGCAATGGTTCCGTTGTAGCCAGCTGGAACTGGGTTTGGAAAGACCAATACATTGTCTTGGGTACTGCCTCCTTCGGTGGCCGTACTTCTGAAACTGCAAATGCCATTGGTACTGGCAATAAATATTTCTCCAGTAATGCTGTTGATGGCCAGTTTTTTTATGTCATTACCCAAAAGTGGACTATTGTCTTGTGTAAATCGGTAAATGATTTTATCCCCTTCGGGCGATAAAAGCCATAAGCCATTCTTAGTGCCCACCCATTTTCTATTGGCCCCATCTACCACAATGGATTGCACGTCTTCATCCTGAAACAATAAACCCGCAAATCTATCTTGTTGCACTACCGGAAGCAGGGCTTCACAACCATTTCCAAAAACCTCATTGCTACACTGAATAATCCCTATGCCTTTGTCAGTACCCACCCAGATAAAACCATTTTTGTCCATGGCCATGCAACGCACATTGTTGCTGGGCAGATTCCCATTGCCAGATCCTGCCAAGTAATTTTTCCATCTATCGTCATTGGTAGCATCAATGCTATTGCCAGGCTGATAACAAAAAATACCATTGCCCTTTGGACTGATGAACCAGATCTGCTGTTCTTGGTCTACCAATATTTGACTAAGGGCATTTTCTGTATGGGAAAAAGGAACCCTAATAGAAACCCAGCTACTGTCTTTTTTACGAACTTGAATATTTTGAGCTGCACCATAGTTGGCAACCCAAAGATTGCCTGTTTGGTCAAAAGCCAATCCAGAAACGCGATAACTATTAGGATCACCCAAAGCTGCTTGTAAACTGCTATTTTTTTGTTTGAATACAGTGGTCTGATTTTCTTTAAAGCGTACCAACCCACCACCATAGGATCCAGCCCATACAGCGCCGTCTCTAGGGTCAATTGCTAAGCTAACAAAGTCCAAGACCGAATCCAAGATGGGCTGGTTAAAATAGCCCTTAAAATTCCAAGAATCGTCTAAGTAATCATAAACTCCATTTCTATTGTATTGGTAATTCCATGCATCGTTCACAGAACCGGCGGCTGCATACAAATGCTCTGATTGAAATACCAAATCACCTGTGGCAATACCCAAGGGCCCATTGGGGAGGTATTGTTCTGAAACGTTGTTTTCAAATTTGGACAAACCCCCAAATAGATCGGCAATCCAAATGGCGGTCCCGTCTTGAATGGCATTTTTGGGAAAGCTAATGACAGCAGGTTTGGATAAATTTTGAACAATGCCACCAGCTTCATTCAAAACCAATACCCTTGAAGCACCACTAGTTTTTCTTTGACAGATTTGTAAGCTATTGCCACTGACTGTTACATTGGTAATAGGCCAATCCTTGTCTGAATAGAATAGACTAAATAACCCATTGTTTTGTATGAACAGGCTATCGTTTTTGACTACTAATATTTTATTATTCAGGTTGAGCACCTGTTGAATGGGTCCAGTACTTAATCTATTGGCCGTTCCCAACAAACGCCAGTTATTGCTATTTGACAAATTGGGATCGGTAATAACCGCTTTTTTAAGCCCTTCTTCAGTTGCTGCATAAAAATTGCTAGCATCAGCAGTAAAAGAAAAAACGGAAACTTGGGCGCCATTTTTACCCAAGAACCAACTGTCTTTGATTTCATATTTACCCAAGTCAGCAATTACTATTCCCAAACCAGTGCTCAGATAAGCAAGACCGTTTCTGCAAAAAATACTAGCAATGCGTTTGTTCCCGGCAATGGTAGACCGCTTGATATCCCCTATGTTTTTGACAATACTACCTTTTAGAATATCCAAGTTGCTATTGGCATAAGCTATGACCAATTGCTGACTTTCTTGGTCCCAACCAATGGTACTAATGTCTAGATCATTCAGGCCATTCATCTTGCTATACCTGTTTAAGCTGCCTTCTTGGCTAACACTAAAAACAGCATTATTACTGGCACAGTAAAGCTGGTTTCCTTTTACAACTTGAAGGGCTTGTCTATAACTTAAGTGCTCACGCCATTGCCCAATGTGGGGAATACTATTTCCTTGGGCATGAATACAGCTAATGCTTATACATCCTGTGAAAATCAGCAGGAATAGGCTTTTGATAGCAGGAATAGCCATCTGATTGAAACATAATTTGCTATGGAATAAACCGCGCATAGAATAAAGTTAAGCAATGCAGCAAAGCGCAGGTTTTTTGTAGCAAAAATCCTACAAAAGATTACTGTCTCTTGTTACAATAGCTGCAAATGCCTTGACGCAACTTTACAGTAATGCTTTAAGTGAAGAATCAAAGCAATTAGATATCCATAACCCCTAACAGTATGTCAGCAAGTACTATCAGTTTTATTCAAGCGTATCAAGCACTAGGAGTCAATTCTTTTCAACTTCAACAACGTTTATTAGAAAAAAAATTACGTGCCAAGCGCAAACAATTTTGCTGGGTAGAAGACTTTTATAACAAATCGGTTTTGGGAAGCTAACCAACTAACTGATAAAGTCAGAAGCCAGTAAATTGATGGTGTAGCAATTAGGGGTGCTCCCCATCAAAAATGAAATCCCTTCCTTTCCAGGAGGGGATTTCTTAACTAGATACATTGCCCAATACTACAAGTAAAGGGTTCAAAATATTTTTTGTTAACCCAACCAATGATGACTGAAAAGTTAGTAAATACGATGTCTACATCGTTCAACCGAATTGTTTTGGTGGATGATGATGCATTAACCAATATGCTGAATCGTAAAGTAATTCAGTCAGTTAACCCAAATATGCCAGTAGATGTTTTTGTTGATATTGATGAGGCACTGGAATTTTTAAAATTGTCAGATAAAGAAGGAAAATGCTTGATTCTCTTAGACATTAATTTTCCTGGTAAAAATGGGTGGGATTTTTTAGACGCGTATCAACTTTATGATAACCCCAGTAAAATAATCATGTTGTCTTCTAGTATTGATACCGGAGACCAGCGAAAAGCAAAGTCACATCCTCTGGTATTGGATTATGTAACCAAGCCACTCTCTTTTGAATTTATTGAGTCTATTTTTCTTAATAAGGGAATTTTCTAGAAGGGTTATTACATATCTATCAAACCATTCCTAATTGCAAAAATGGCCAAGCCTGTTCTGGTTTTGATTTGTAATTTCTTAAATAAATTGTCTCTATAGGTATCAATAGTTCTTGGGCTAAGACTCATGTCTTCAGCAATTTCTCTATAGGTTTTTTCGGTACAAATCAATTTTAAAAAGCAGAGCTCATTGTCACTCAAATGCTGCAATGGTAAAACCTGCATTTCTGTTGTTTCATCCTGATTTATATAATGCATTAGTTTGTTACTAACAAGGTCATTGATAAAGTAGCCTGTATCACGGATATTATTCAATGCAGTTCTAAAAATCTTTGGATTGCTATCCTTTAGTATATATCCCCTTGCTCCATTTTTCAACATTCGGATAATGGCGCCATCATTTTCCAACATACTCAATACCAACACTTTTGTGTTTGGTAAATTATTTTTTATCCAGCCTGCTGTTTCGTAACCATCCATCACTGGCATAGTTATGTCTAGTAAGACTATATCTGGTGCTTGTTTACCCTTCATATTATTAATGAAGACTTTTCCATTGTCCGCTTCCATGATAACTTTGAAACCTTCAAATGTGTTTACAATGGCGGCCAAACCTGAACGTAACAATTCATGATCGTCAACTAGTGCTACAGTGGTCATTTGAGTAAGGGTTGATTGTTTATTTCAAATACTATGGTAGTTCCTTCCTGTTCACTACTTTTAATGCTCACAGCAGAGTTAATCATTTTGGCTCTTGTAAATATATTCTGTAACCCAATACCAGTATTATTTTCTTTAAGTTTACTGGTATCAAAGCCTTTTCCGTTATCAGAAATTTTTAATAAATGGCAGTATTGATCCTTTGGTTCAATCTCAATAATTATTTTACTGGCATGCGCATGTTTAATAATATTATTCAGCACTTCTTGAACCATTCTATATAAAATCAGACTATTGTCATTGTTGACAAAGGAAAGTGAACTAATTGGTGCATTGAATTCAGTACTGTATTTGCCTGTTTTTTCAAGTTGTTGTAGTAAAGATTTTAAACCTTCAACAATCCCAATTTCTTGTAATCTATTGCTGTTTAGGTTATGACTAAGTGTTCTTAAGTCACGGATAACTTTACCCAATAATTCATCTGTTTTTTCAAAATGGACATCAGGTAAATTTTCTGAAAGTACATTCAGGTTAATTCTAACAAGGCTAAGAATCTGACCAATATTGTCGTGAATTTCTTGACTAATATAATTGAAAGTATGTTCTTGAATTTCCAATTGCGTTTTAAGAAGCGTTTGTTCAAAACGGTTACGCATCTCTTCTTTTTCCATTTTATACTTCCTTTGTCTGCGCAAGAAGAAGAAAATCAGGATTAATAAGAAAATACCAATCAGTACAAAAAATACTGAAGCAACTACAATGGTGATTAATATGCCTTCCTGTTGTTTTTGCATATGAGGAAGGAAGTGATAAAAGATGAATATAAAATTACGTTCAAGCTTCTATTGATAAAACTATAAATTCTTCTTCCTTCTTTATCCATATCACTACTTCTCAAGTATTCATACAGCGCGTTGATAATGACAGAACCAAGGTAGAATAAAAGAAGCCCAACGCAAATCCAAAAAAATGGTTGTTTCAACAAGTTTTGTGTAATCTGTTCGGGTAATACCCATTCATAGAAATAACAACAACAAAAGAATACAATAAAAAAGGATCCCAAAAGTAATGTGTAAGTATGAAAATGATCCGGCCCTTGTAAGTATTGGTAGTTAAATACCGAGAATAAAACTAATATGGGCATGAATGCGTATGAAAATTTCCTAAGTATGGGAAGTTTGAAATTTTCAGAAAACATATATGCATAGAAGAGAAACTCAACCGCTGTAAAAATATTATAAAGCCAATAGTTTTGCTGTTTGTCATTGATGGATATAGAGAGGAATCCAATGAATTCAACTACTACTGTAATCAACAAAAATGGTATAAAATATACCATTTTTGTTGATTTTAGGGCTTTAAAACAAAATATCGCTACTACGAGACACAGTGCCTCGAAAAAAAACGCAATGGACATTCAAAGGGGTTTACGGATAAACGTTTCCGTGGTTCAGGTAGTCAGAGAAATCAAGTTCAGCTAAATCATTGGTTTTAACAATTCCGCCCAAAGATTTCTTTTTGTTGTTACCACTAAAGAATACAGTTGTTCTTCCAATCAAATTCTTACTAGGTGCAGTTTTTTCAGTGTAAACTCCCAAGTTCACATAAACAACATCTGATTTGTATTTTGCTTGAATATTGTTCAAGAACAATTGTAGGTCTTTGATTTTGAAAGCTACATACTCAGTACCGCCATTTCCAGCTTTTTTGAAAGTTTCAGCCAAATCTTCAGCGTCATCACGATCAATGCTTCCACCAGGTGTTCCAGATCCAGCAGCATTTTGAATAATATTCTCATCTGTAGATTCAATGGTAGCATCCTGTTGTTTCTGGCAAGCCATTAAGAACACTACAAAAGACAGGGTTACTGTGAATTTGCCAATTAAGGATAGTTTTTTCATAAACTTCTATTTTAAATGATTGCTCTAAGATAACGCCCTATTTGAAAGTTTAGTGTCGTAATTAAACTACAAATTATTAAAAAATAAATATATAATTGATTTTCAATGCTTTAAAAATTCGTATAATTTCAAAATTCGGTGTTTTCACCGTATTAAAAACAGTTGAAACACCTATGTTTAAAGGACTTTTAGACCCTTTAAAAATCATATAAAATTTTCAATCGGGAAAAACACCTAAGAAAATAGGGTGTTTTAACTGGAAAAACTACCAAAGCATACTGTAATTTTAGGTCCATTCAAAGCACCTACGCATTAAAGCCCAAGTAATGAACGCAACCAACTTAGAGAAGAACAGCCTGCAAGAAAAAGCATTGTTATTGGAATCAGTTTTTAAGCATCTAATTGACTTGGTTTTTGTATATGATCTAGCATCTAGAACTATTCAAATGCGTAATCCGGCTATGAATAAGCTAGTTGGTTTATCAGAAAATTCCACAGAAGATATTGGAATTGAACAACTTAGGCAAATGATTCATCTAGATGACCATTCTTTGATTGATGACTTGGAAACCAAAGTAAACCAATTACAAGAACACGAAGTAGTAAGTATTGAACTTAGGGTTAAAACAGGAGCTGAAGCATACACTTATTATTTGGTTAGGATTTCCATATTCAAACAAGTTGAAAATGGGTCTAAGCAGTTTCTGGCAATAGCACAAGACATGTCTGAAAAACGCAAATATGAATTGCACAAACAGCGAAATATTAATACACTCAGAGAATTATCTTTTATTACATCTCATGAATTGCGTCATGAGTATGCTAAGATTCAATCTATTATTCAACTAGTAGACAACAAGTTTATTGATGATCATGAAAGACAGGTATTATTAGCAGAAGCCAAACAGTCTATTCAGATTATTAACAGCAGTATTTTTAAGATTAATCATAAGCTTTCATTTAATCAAAATGACAGCTTTTTTGAAAGCACAGGTGTTCTGGCTAAATTCAAAAAAGTACTCTTAGTAGACGATGATGCATTGACCAATATGCTAAATAAGAAAATCATTCAAATGGTCATTAAAGACATGCCTATTGAGATTTTCACCAATCCAGACGATGCCATTAATTATCTACGTACTAGTGATCATGAAGGTGATTATTTGATTTTCTTGGATATCAATTTTCCAGAGAAAAACGGATGGGACTTTTTGAATTTATACACCAAGTTTGATACCAAATCCAAAGTCATTATGCTTTCATCTAGTATAGATAATGACGACAGAAATAGGGCTAGGAGTTATGATATGGTCATTGATTATATAACCAAGCCGCTTTCTATAGATTTTGTTGAAGGAATTTTAAAGGGGTAGCCACTATTTTTTCTGGCTCAACCATTTTCTAATGCTATGATTGTTCACATAAGCAATTACTAAAAGTATACAAACAGCTGCTACTACTGTATAAACTGATATATAGGGAGATAGGAATATTTGTTTTGTTTTTAAGAATTGGCAAAGAAAGTATTGCGTTGCACTAATCAAGAATAATCCAATGGTTACTATCCAAATATTCGGTGGATAAAAGCGCAACATCAAAAAGCGTTTTAATTGTTTGGGAGAACTACCCATTAATACCAATAAAGCAATTTCATCTTTGCAAGAAGCAATGGTTAGTTGAATAAATAGTGTGAAAATTAGTAAGGCAAATGCCAATAAAAGTAAACCCGTGATGCCAGAAATATTGACTACAAAATCTACCACTTGACGGTATCTACTAAACCTGGTTTTGTCTGCATCTGTTGTTAAGCCCTTTTCTTTTAAATAACTTACAAGCAATGGGTTGCCAGGATCCTTTGTTCTAATAACAACTCTTGATGAGGCATTGGTTCCTTGGCTATTGGCAAAACGTTTGTTTGCCCATTCCATAAATGAAGCAGGTACTAACATTGATGATATTCTATTGCTTAAACCAACCACTCTTCCATTCATACTCAATGGTCCATTGGGAGTTTGAATGGTCACTTTAAATACCAACATTTTAACAACGGCTGCTGTTAATTGGGGTAAGTTCTGAGAAATAGAAAACTGAAAATTATAAATATCTAAAAACTGGTTGGGAACAATAATGGGCAAGTAATTGGATTGCTCATTCCAAGACCAATCTTTTGGCGTAATATCTAAAAATTCTGAAGGAACACTTTCAAATGCTATATCTGTGTAGAAAGGAAATCTTTCACTTTTACTTTGTATGGCGGCCTTAAATCTACTCGGAATCAAATTTCCAACAGATTCTACAAATGGTTGTGCTTGTATATCTTTGATTTGATCTTCAGACAAACTACTAGAACCAATATTCTGGTCCGTCATAATTTTGTTTACCACTAAAAAATTAGCAATACTGTCTTGGTTGTCTTTGGCGTGTAAAAGTTGGTAATAGTTTACTTGTAACTGAACAGCTGAAAGAATTAAAAAGATGGCAATAGACATTCCTACTAATGCCATCAAGAACCGGGTTTTGCCGGCACTGTTCTTAATGAGTTTACTTAGTAGTTTATTTAGCATGCTATTAATTATAAATAAAGAACTCTTTGGTAGTTGAAATGGTTGTCTGCTTCAAGATCTGTAATAATTAGACCCGCACCTCTTGACTTACATTCACTAGAAATTAGGGCAGCAGCTTTTTGAATATTAGCATCGTCTAAATGACTAAATGGTTCATCCATAATCAGCCATTCAAAGGGTTGCATCAAAGCTCGAATAATGGCTATTCTTTGCTGTTCACCATAACTACAAATAGCTGCGGGTTGATGTAATATGCCTTCAATGCCTAAAAGGCTTGCCATTTCTTGAATAGATGCTGCCGTTCTAAAACCAGGCGATAATAGTCTCTTTAATTCAATATTCTCAAGTGCGGTTAGGTTGCCAAACAATTTCAAATCTTGAAAAACAATAGACAATTGTTCTTGGCGCAATTTGGACAATGCGTCTTCATCAAAGTCTTTTAAGTTTTGATGATTATACAGAACTGTGCCTTCATAATCATGACGAATGCCGTACAAAATATGTTGAAAACTAGTCTTGCCAGTTCCGCTTGGTGCTTGAATCTTAATCCATTCCCCTTGGTGAAATAAACAATTCTTTTTCCAAATACCAGACTGCTCATGCAGTTTCCTGTCTTTGAGTGGAATAGGAATTAAATTTTGCAAACTAATTTCCATGAACCTGTCCGGCATTAATTGGTACGAATAATGGCAGGTACTCCTGAAGGGAACATGCTTTGTTCACTTTCTTTTTTGGCAGCCATGCGCATGTCAACTGCAATATCAGTAAATAGCCCAGTTAAGGTTGCCAAACTATTTTGCTTTTCATTGTTAAGTCTAATTTCCATTTTGCCCTTAACAGCGCCATCTTCAAAATTATCTGTGGTGGCAATTACATCTTTCAAAATGTTCTTGGCACTGCTCATACTATTTTGATAATTACTTCCTGTGCTATTCATGAACCCTTTAATAGTATTGGCAATATCAAAATAAGCAACAGTTGACTTGCCTTTGAATAAGTTTAAAGCATCATTGCCAACAACGGCTTTTGATTTATTTGAAACATATTGAGCGTAAGTAAGACTATCGCTGGCCATAATTAGGTTCTTATCATCGGCCTGCATATAAAGTCCCAATGAAGGGATTTTTGAAGAGATTTTATAATTGCTTCCTTGTTTACTAAAATAGCCTAATTCAACAGCTTTGTTCATGATTTTGGCAAAGCTGGCAGTGTCACCCACTGGTGCAATGAATATCATTTTACCAATTGGTATTCTGGAAACACTAATGGTAGAATCATTTTTCACACCTATTTCTTTTCCAGGCATACCCAAGTCAGATACTACAACTGCAATATCACCCTTTAGGGTTTTGTATAAATCCTGGGCACTAAAACCTGTCTTATCCATGAAACTGTTAACCAAACCCTCTACTTCTAATTCTTTGAGGATTCCTCCAAAGATGGCTGGATTAAAAGATGCCATCATGATCATATTAATATTTTCAGAAGGGTAGTGTTCTAACAAAGAAAGATTAACAGTTGGTCCAGCATATCTTTTGAGTAGGTTGCTGACAAAGGGATTGGTGAAAGTGGTGGTGGTAGCTACTATTTTACCTTCTTCAAAACTCAAAGTAGCAGCCATATAATTATCCTTAACCAGTTCTTCTAGTTTGGGCAATTGTAATGGCATAGCACTCAAAGCATTCAAATAGCTATTGGTACTTGCAAATGCATATCCATCGGCATTGGTCTTAAACATTTTGCCAAATGCATCCACACTTGCCATTGAAGCGTCTTTTTTCTGGGTAAAATACTTGTTTACTTCAGCGCGCATGGCTGAATCTGAATTGCCTTTTTCAGGTACCACAAATTTCATGGCAACCGTGTCATAATAAGGCTTTACTTCGTTTTGATAAAAAGTTCCAATCACATTCTTATCATCCCAAGCAATCATTGTTTCAGGGCTGGTTACTAAGTAGGTGTAGTCTTTTTCTTTTTCTATTTTCTTAGCACCTAAACTTGGTTGTCTTTTTAGAAAAGCTTCAAATTCACTGCCACTTTTTAAACCCATGATCAGGTTAACCGCAGTAGATTTTCCATTATTGGCATTGCCATTTTGTAAGGCAAACAAAAACACTTTATTGCTCCAGTCCATGCCGGCACTATCTTTAATGGATTGAAACATGGATCTCTCTGTAGTATCCATGGCATTTCTTTTAAAGAGGTGATTGATCAAGGTATCCATACTGATTCCAGACTTCTCCAATTTATCTTCCATGTTCTTGGGGTCTACAATTAAGACAGCGCTAGCGTCTTTAGGAATAAACCTTGCTTCTTTAGGTGCATTGCTGCCACAAGAACTAATCAGGAAAGCCAGTGCAACCAGTGCAGGCATCAGTCGGAATTTGCTAAACATAGGACTACAATTAATATTTGTAGCGCTAAGTTAATCCTTAGCCATCAGCACAGCCATGGAAAATTACCTACTTCAAAATAGACTGATAAACGGCTTCCTGTATGTTTGGCCGCACGTTCAAGGAGCTGAGTTTGTTGTTATTGCGGGTAGGTGTAACCCTATTTGATAAGAAGATATAGACCAGGTTTTCCTTTGGATCTACCCAGACACAGGTTCCCGTAAATCCCGTATGTCCAAAAGTTGCTGAAGAAACACTGGCACTAGGGTAGGGTTCTTTTCTGCTGGCATTGTCTTTTTCCGGTTTGTCAAAGCCCAATCCTCTGCGGCTAATATTACTATTGTAAGCCGTGAATAATTGTACCGTAGATGCTTTTAACAAGCGTTTTCCGTTCAATTCGCCTCCATTCAAAAGCATTTGATAAAGCTTGGACAAATCATAGGCATTGCTAAATAAACCAGCATGTCCTGCTACACCACCAAACATGGCAGCACCTTCGTCATGAACATCACCTCTGATCAATTGCTGACGAAAATGCTTTTCCAATTCAGTTGGCACGATATTACCTAATGGAATATGTTTTCTAGGAAGAAATCCCGTTGTTGCCATATCTAATGGTTCATAAAAATGAACCCTTGCATAATCATTCAAAGGCATGCCACTAATAGCTTCTACCACTTTACCCAAGAAGATAAAATCATTGTCACTATAAACATAGTGCCCAGCTTCAGTGAGTTTGCTTTTTAGAATGCGTTGGTACAAACTGTCTTGCCAATCATTGCGCACATAGATATCTTCAGCTGCTCTAAATTGGTGTTGCGCATCCTGTTTTGTAGAAAAATATTGAGGCTTGGGAATACCTGTAACAGTATCAATTACTTCTTTATAAAATGGAATAAAGGGATTTAGTCCAGCCTGGTGTAAGAGTACATTTCTGAGGCTAAGACCAGCTTTATCAGAACCTTTCACCCATGGTAAGTAGTCACCCAAGGTTTTATCTAAATCCAATTTGCCTTCCTCATATAATTTCATCACTGAAACCGTAGTTGCAGAAACCTTTGTTACAGATGCTAAATCATAAACCATGGAAGTATTAATGGCTTCTTTTTTATCAAAATCAGTAAACCCAAAAGCTTTGTTATAGGCAATCTTTCCATTGCGTGCTACCAATACTACACAACCTGGCATGGCTCCAGCTGCAATGGCATCATTTGCAATTCTGTCAATGCGGGCAAGGCTTTCAGCGTCAAGGCCCACTTGTTCTGGCTTCGCCGATGGCAAATAACCAGCATATGCAATACCATCGCCCAATTTGAATTGATCACATACGGTAACGGGTAATTGGCCCCTAGCGTGAATTTGACCTTTTAATAAACTTGCCGCGGTAATTTGAGTAATGGCATCGTCTTCATAACAAGCTACTATGTTGCTGGCATTACAGAGGTATTTCATGCCATAAGGATTGCCAAATACAAAATTGATGACGGGTAAATTTTGGGCCAATTGTAATAGGCTAATGGTTTGTTCGGATAGCCCATAATTATTAGCAGGTCTGCGGCTAAAATTGTGCATACCCAAGACAATGCCATCGTATT